>DATMHB010000756.1:0-2419 GCA_035555175.1 Flavisolibacter sp.
ATACATCTTCTCCTGTTACTTCAATTTGAACTTCCTTATAGCCACCCACTGTTCCTTCATTTTCACTCAGCAATGAAGTTTTCCAACCTCTGCGTTCACAGTACCGCATATACATTCGCACAAGATCGCCGGCAAAAAGGCTGGCCTCATCACCGCCTGTTCCCGCGCGGATCTCAAGAATCGCATTCTTTTCATCTTGTGGATCCTTTGGGATCAGCATCTGCCTGATGCTGCTCTCCATGTGTTCTTTCTTGTCCTCCGATCCGGGCAATTCGGACTTCGCCAGCTCCCTCATCTCTTCATCCTGACCGTTCAAAGCTTCACGGTAAAAATCAAGATCATCAAGGACCTTGCGGTATTCGTTGTAGGCAATGACGATCTTCTCCAGGCTGCGGTATTCCTTTGAGAGCTGACCAAATTTTTTATTGTCGCTGATGATCTCGGGATTCGTGAGGGCCACGCCCAGGTCATCAAATCTTGCTTTTATGGCATCCAGTTTATCGAGCATGTTCGAAATTCGCCGCAAAATTACAGATTGGCAAATGAATACAAACCTAAAGAACAGTGTATTTTAGGAGGTTTATGAAGTACAGGAAATTCAGGGGTGATAGACTGTTCAATGGCTTCAGCTTTCTTGAAGACCATGTGCTCATCACGGCGGATGATGGAACCATTGTCGAATTGGTTTCGCAGGCTGAGGCAGGTGACGGTGTGGAAGTTCATAATGGAATTTTGTTGCCGGGATTGATCAACTGCCACTGCCATCTTGAACTGAGTCATATGAAGGGCAGAATTCCCGAAGGTACGGGGCTCGTCGATTTTGTTTTTAAGGTGGTGACGGAAAGGCATCATGGCGAGGGCGAAATCCTAACCGCCATCGAAGAAGCAGAAAACGAGATGTTGCAAAACGGGATCGTAGCAGTGGGCGATATATGCAACAATCAGCTTACGCTGCGTCAAAAAGGAAAGAGGCGGCTGAAGTATTATAATTTCATTGAGGCCAGCGGATGGCTTCCCTCGATCGCGCCGCAAAGGTTTGAAAGAGCGGCTGCCATCTATCATGCATACGCAGAAGCGATGGGTGCGCGCAACGCTTCGATGGTTCCCCATGCTCCCTATTCTGTTTCCGAAGATCTGTGGCAACGCATTGAGCCCTGGTTCCGGAATAAGGTGGCAAGCATTCACAATCAGGAAACCATATTTGAAGACGAGTTCTTTTTGAAGGGAACAGGTGATTTCAGAAGAATGTATGAGTTGATGAAGATCAACAATGATCATCACCGGCCAACAGGAATGAGCAGTCTTCAGTCTTATTATGAAAAATTCAGAGGAGCATCATCGGTGCTGCTTGTACACAATACATTTACGAAGCAGGAAGATATCGATCACATCAACGTAAAAACCGCGATGCCGCCAACATTCTTTTGCCTTTGTGTAAATGCGAACCGCTATATTGAAAAAGCACTTCCTCCTGTCGATCTCTTCCGCCGCAATGATCGTTCCATTGTACTCGGCACAGACAGCCTGGCCAGCAACTGGAGTCTCAGCCTGTGTGATGAAATGAAAACGATCCGGAAAAATTTTCCTGACATACCGTTATCGGAACTGCTCCTGTGGTGTACGAGCAATGGCGCTGCAGCGCTGCAAATGGACGACGAGCTGGGAAGCTTTGAAAAAGGAAAGCGCCCGGGTGTCGTTCTGTTGAATGAAGAGGCGATGACCGCAAGTAGAATATTGTGAAAAGGAAAGCGTGATTGATGCCAGCAGAAAATTAAAGACATCCGGCGGCCAAAGCACTCAGCTTACTATTGTGCTCGTTGTTCAACTAATGATTTCTCTCAGCACCGGCAACGTTCGCAAAGTGCCGAAGTCGGGCACCTGAAGCATGTAATATTCCTCCAGCGCATGCGTGATCCTGCGTCTTGTTTCCTGGTTAAGCGACAACTGTCCGAGCTCATCGGGATGCATGATCTTAAGAATATAACTCACGGCCTCCGCTTCTTTATCCTGAAGATAATGCGCATGGGCTGGCTGGTTGGCGACAAACTGTCCTTCTTCCAGGTCCAGGAAGTGTTGGGCCTCTGAATATTCATCATTGATGCGGAAGCCAAAGAAGACCGCGAGATGCAATGCAAAGAATACAGGGAAGTTCGCTGTCACTTTATCGCTTGCCCCATCCAGATGCTGAAGTGCATCTTCCGTAAAATAAAAAAGTTCTGCGTTCGATTCGGGTTGCTTCAGGCATTTGGTGAGCACCTCTATCATGAAAAGGGCAACGGCATTTTTCCGAATGTCTGAAAGAATATTCTTATAGAGATAGGCCCACCTGAATTCCTTCAACCGCTGGAGATTTTTAAATTCGTTGTGGTAGGCCACGAGTTCTAGGATAGCGGCCGGTTGAAAAAGATTTCCTTTCGCG
>DATMHB010000757.1:0-3732 GCA_035555175.1 Flavisolibacter sp.
ACCGTTCCGCGTTGACGAACGATGATGTTACCTGCAACCGCGGGCTGGCCACCAAATATTTTTACACCCAAACGTTTGCTGTTCGAGTCACGGCCATTTTTTACGCTGCCTTCACCTTTTTTATGTGCCATGGTAGAAGTATTTGATTTGACATCGCCATTCTTGTTTGAGATCCTCAGAACGGCTTTGTCGGTAATTATTGATTATGCAATATTGCTGATTCTGATTTTTGTGTAGTGAGCGCGGTGACCCAATTTTTTGCGGAAACCTTTTCTGCGCTTTTGCTTATAAGCAATTACTTTGTCACCTTTTACATGGTCAACGATTTCAGCCTGCACTTTCACGCCTGCGTTGCTGAATTTCAGATTACCATTGTTATCGGCAAGAATAACGTCAGAAAATTCCAATTTGTCTCCGGCGTTTCCACCTACTTTGGGGACAAACAGGGTCTGGTCTTTTTCTACCTTGAATTGCTTGCCGGCTATTTTAACTACTGCGAACATAACGGTTCAAAAATTAGGTGGGCAAAGGTAAGGGGAAATGGTAAAACTAAAAAGGGAAGGGCACAAAAATAATAGGGGGCTTGTCGGTAAATGCAAGTTTTAACGTTTATTACCCGGCCCGGGACATCCCGGGGGCGCATGGCCGCCGAACCGACCTGTGAACTAGTGGCCAGCCATCAGCAGACTATGGACAATTTCAAGTAGTTTCGTCCCCGTTTACGCTTGCCATGAAGTTCAAATCGTTTTTCGCAAAGCCATTTGCATCCTATGTGTATGCAAAGATCCGGAAGGGCATGGGTACCGCCTTGCAGGACCAGGATGCCATATTCAAAGAGCTGCTGAAAGTGGGTAAGACCACCGAATTCGGTAAGGAGCACCGCCTTGATAAAGTGAACACTTACGACGAATTCAAGGCTGCGGTGCCGGTCAGGGATTATGAAGCTTTCAGGCCCTATATTCAAAAGGTAAAGGAAGGCAAGCATAATATTCTTTGGAAAGGCAAGCCCATCTATTTTGCCAAGACTTCGGGCACCACCAGCGGCGTGAAATATATTCCGATCACCAAGGAATCGATCCCCAATCATATCAATTCGGCCCGTAACGCGCTGCTTTGCTATATGGCTGAAACGGGTAATACCGCCTTCGCCGACGGAAAACTGATCTTCCTTTCCGGGTCGCCTGAACTCGAGCGGATCGGTGGCGTTCCTACCGGAAGGCTGAGCGGCATTGTCAATCATCATATACCCAAATATCTCAGGGCCAACCAACTCCCAAGCTATGAAACCAATTGCATAGAGGACTGGGAGACGAAGCTCGATAAGATCGTGGAGGAGACCATTGACCAGGATATGACCCTGATCTCCGGCATCCCGCCATGGGTGCAGATGTATTTCGACCGGCTTACCGAGAAGAGTGGCAAGAAGATCGCGGAGCTCTTTCCAAATTTTTCAGTGTTGGTGCATGGGGGCGTGAACTTTGAGCCCTATAAGGCCAAGCTGTTCGAAAGCATTGGTAAAAATATCGATGATATCGAAACATTCCCCGCCTCTGAAGGTTTCTTTGCCTTCCAGGATACGCAGACCGAGGAAGGGCTGCTGCTGAATACCAACAGCGGGATCTTTTTTGAATTCGTTCCGGCGGGAGAGATCTTCAGTGAAAATCCGACCCGACTTTGTCTTCGTGATGTAAAAGCCGGAGAGAATTACGCACTTATCATTAATAATAATGCGGGTTTGTGGGGTTATAATCTTGGTGATACCGTTAAGTTCCTCACCACCGATCCTTACCGGCTGATCGTTACCGGCCGAACCAAACATTTTATTTCCGCATTTGGCGAGCACGTGATCGGCGAAGAAGTGGAACAAAGTTTGCTCAAGGCAGCCCAGGAAGAAAATGTAAAGATCACGGAGTTCACCGTGGCGCCGATGATCCAGAAAGGAGAGGGAAAGAGTTATCACGAGTGGCTCGTTGAATTTGAGCAGGAACCTTCTGACATGGAAGCATTCGCGCTCAAGATCAATGATAATCTTCGGCAGAAAAATATTTATTATGATGATCTGATACGGGGAAATATTTTGCAGCCGCTCCGCATCAGTGTTGTGACCAAGCAGGGTTTCATCAATTATATGAAATCGATCGGCAAGCTTGGCGGCCAAAATAAAGTACCACGACTAAGCAACGACCGGAAAATAGCAGATGAATTATCAAAATGGACGGTTCAACTACAATCAAAATAATGGACAACTACAGGGGCTGCATGCCTTCATTGATTTTTATGACCCAAATACTTAACTTGTTGTCTTAAATCCACTATGAACCAACCTACATCTCCAAAACGTATTGCTTTATTTGGTTCCACCGGCTCCATTGGTACGCAGGCGCTTGAGGTAATTGCAGCCAATCCTGATAAATTTTCGGTTGAAGTGCTGACCTGCGGAGGTAATGACGAACTCCTTGTACAGCAGGCCCTGAAATTCAAACCGAATATTGTTGTCGTTGCGGACGAAAAAAAATATACTAAAGTAAAAGACGCGCTTTCGAGGATCGATGTAAAGGTTTTTGCAGGCGAAAAAGCGCTGGAAGAAGTGGCCACGATGGACGTATACGATCTGATGCTGGCGGCGATCGTAGGCTATGCGGGTCTCAAGCCCACGCTTAATGCTATCAGTGCAGGCAAGACCATTGCGCTGGCGAACAAAGAAACGCTGGTGGTGGCAGGTGATATCATCATGCAGACGGCACTGGCCAAGCGTGTGCCCGTGGTCCCCGTCGACTCTGAACATTCGGCGATCTTTCAGTGTCTGGTAGGAGAGATGCGCAACCCGATCGAGAAGATCATATTGACTGCATCCGGCGGTCCCTTTTTGGGCAAGAAGCCAAATTATCTTCTGAATGTAAAAAGGGAACATGCCCTTCAGCATCCCAACTGGAGCATGGGTGCGAAAGTGAGCATTGATTCGGCGACGCTGATGAACAAGGGGCTGGAAATGATCGAAGCCCGCTGGTTATTCAATCTCAATTCCGATCAAATAGAAGTGCTCGTCCATCCGCAAAGCATCGTTCATTCAATGGTGCAGTTTGAAGATGGCAGTATTAAGGCGCAGCTTGGACTGCCTGATATGAAGCTGCCCATTCAATATGCAATGGCGTTCCCGCAGCGGATCAGAAATAATTTTCCGAGGGCTGATTTTAAGAAATTAAAGAACCTGACGTTTGAAGAGCCTGACCTGAAAACATTCAGGAATCTGGGATTAGCAATCGATGCTCTCAACAAAGGAGGCAATCTTCCCTGTGTGATGAATGCTGCCAACGAGATTGCTGTTTATGCTTTCCTGCGCAACCGCATCGGTTTTCTGGATATGACCGATGTGATCGAAAGAACGATGCAAAAAGTATCGTTTATCCAGCGTCCCTCTCTTGATGAATATTATGAGAGTGATGGTGAAGCACGCAATTATGCAGCCGATCTTATCAAGCTCTAGTTCTGTTATAAGTTTCTAATAATTGACCCATGGATTAGGTTTCTTCGGCATTTATTAGATATTTGTCCCTTCTTAAAATTGGATTAAAGAATATGTTTTTACTCGCAATAGACTGGTCCGGGTTCTTTGCCAACGTCGGGCAATTTATCCTGGCCTTTTCCATACTGGTCATCCTTCATGAAATGGGGCACTTCCTTCCGGCCAAATGGTTCGGGTGCCGTGTAGATAAATTCTTTCTCTTTTTTAAT
>DATMHB010000758.1:0-2440 GCA_035555175.1 Flavisolibacter sp.
AATGCGGCGGTGGTTCAGACCAGGATTCGGACAGTGCCCGCAAAAAGTCATTGACATTACCCGCTGCAATTTTTTGTGTGCTCTTGTCGGATTTTGTAAACACAAGCGCGAAAGGGATCTTCCAGGCCCCTAACTGATTCACAAATTTGAGGTCGATTTCCTGTGGTTCATGACGGCTGTCGATAAGCACGAAGACATTCACCAGGTTCTCCCTTTTCCTGATATAATCCTGGATCATTTTTTCCCACGCCTTCCGCTGACGCTGTGATCTTTTCGCATAGCCATATCCCGGAAGATCAACAAGGTACCACTCGCTTTTATCGGCTGATACCACATTAAAATGGTTGATCAGCTGTGTTTTGCCCGGAGAACCTGAAACCTTTGCCAGCTCTTTTTTATTGGTGATCATGTTGATGAGAGAAGATTTGCCCACATTGCTGCGGCCGATGAACGCATACTCGGGCCGGTCGGCTTTGGGACATTTATCAAACGAAGGACTGCTGATCACATAAGAAGCATGCACGATTTCCATCCGGCAAAAATACTTGACGACACAGTATTTAAGCGCAGAGGGCGCGGAGAACGCGGAGAATAGCCAACTGTTCTCGTTGTGTTCCCGCTTCGTGCGTGGGTCTCCCCTCCGGGCGGGACCCGCGCACAATTTGCTGTTTTGCGGAGTTTCCTTAACGGTTGTTATTTTCTTTTTCCAACCTTTTGTCTTGAAACAAAAGGTGGAGCCAAAAGTTCAAGCCGATTCAATGCGCATCAGTCATTAAATCCAAAGGTCGCCTCTTATGAATCGGCGCTCTGCACCAGTCTGAATTTGGACGGTCTTTAATTCAAAGTCTCTAATTCGTGCTATGCGACGCAACGAAAGGCGCTGTATTCCGTTAGGCCTTCTTTAAAGAATAAATGTCGTTAAGATACCCACGGAAATAAGGCGCTGGATCAGATCCTCTGTTCGAACAGCGGGTAGAAAGAATTTCGACATTTAATGCTTTAATGCGGTCTTAGTTAGTGCTTAGTAGGAATGATTGCGTTGGTGTAGTAAACGTTCTGCTTTAGGATTTTTGTCCCGCTGCGGCGGGATGTCTTTTGACTTTTTATAGCCCTTTTGCGTACCTGGCGGCTTTGCGGCTTGGCGTGAAACCTTGGCGCCTTTGCGATCTTAGCGACTTGGCGCGAAACCTTGGCGCCTTGGCGCGAAACCCCAGCTGTCCTTCTCCTTCCCTTACCTTTGCACGCCTATGAGCGAGTTTGCCCATGATAAGATCAAACCCTTTTCAAATGAGGGATCAAAAAAAGCACAGGTCAGTGAAATGTTCGACGGCATTGCTGCGAAGTACGATTTCATGAACCGCTTTTTGAGCGCGGGCATCGATAAGAGCTGGCGCAGGAAAGCCATCCGGAGGTTCAGAAAAGACAACCCAAAGCGGCTGCTCGATGTGGCAACGGGGACGGGCGACATGGCCATCTTGGCCGCAAAAATGCTCCCTTACACCGAGATCGTGGGTATTGACATCTCGGAAAAAATGCTGGAAATAGGCAGGAAAAAGATTGAACAACAACATCTTGGAACGAAGATTGAGTTAGTTGCAGGCGACGGTGAAACAATAAATTTTCCCGATAATTCGTTTGATGGGGTAATGGTGGCCTTTGGTGTACGAAATTTTGAACACCTCGAGAAAGGGCTGATAGAGATCTTAAGGGTATTGAAACCCGGAGCCCGGTTAGTGGTTCTGGAGTTCAGCAAGCCGCGGCTCCCGGTGATAAGAAATTTGTACAACTTATACATGGGTTTTATCGCGCCGCAAATGGCCAAATGGTTCAATCAAAACAAACAGGCCTATCAATATCTGAACGAGTCTGCGAGGGCTTTTCCCGACCGCCAGGAATTTGAGAACATTTTAAAACAAACCGGTTACTCCGCTACCGAATGGAAACCACTAAGCTTAGGAATATGTTGCATTTACAGTGGACGAAAGCCAGCAGAATGAAAAACCATTGCCTCTTTCTTTGCCTTCTCCTCATTTCTACCCTTTCTTCATTTGCCCAGCAGGAAATTTATCGCGAAGAACAGGATCACAAACCCTATTATTTCGGATTGTCGCTATCCGGCGTATACTCGCGTTTTCAGATCGAACACCATCCAAGTTTTTTACAACAGGATGCTATTCTTGTAGCAGAGCCCGCAAATGCGCCCGGCATTTCGCTTCGTCTTGTAGCAGCACTTAATCTTTCCAAAAGGTGGGAACTTCGCTTCAACCCGGGTCTCATCTTTACGGACCGCCCCATCATTTATCAGCTCAATCGCAAATACCCGCCCGACCTGGACAATGGATACGAAGTAAAAAAAAGCGTGGAGTCGATCATTACCACATTCCCTCTCGATTTCAAATTCAAGTCGGACCGCATCGGCAATTTCAGGGTATACATGCTG
>DATMHB010000759.1:0-3907 GCA_035555175.1 Flavisolibacter sp.
ATCACGCTGACCGGTTTTATTACCGGTCTGGTTTTCACAAAGCAATCAAGGCCATCGCTATCCGAGTTCGGGGCCGCCTCGTGGCTGCCCTCGCTTGTTGCCATAGCCATGATCCGTGCGCTGGCGCCACTAGTCACTTCACTCATCTGTGCCGGCAAGATCGGTTCCGGTATCGGTGCCGAGCTTGGATCGATGAAAGTGACCGAACAGATCGATGCCATGGAAGTATCAGCGGTCAACCCATTCAAATTTCTTGTGGTTACGCGGGTAATGGCCACCACTTTTATGATCCCGATGCTGATGATGTATACGGCTTTTGTTGGGCTGATGGGCTCATTTCTCGATGTTTATCTGCATGAGCAAACCAGCTTCGCCACCTTTATCCAGAATGCTTTCCAGAAGATCACCTTCATGGATTTTAATTCCTCCCTCATCCGTTCACTTGTTTTTGGATTTACTATTGGAATGGTTGGTGCCTTCAAGGGGTATCGGACAACGGGCGGAACCCAGGGCGTTGGACGAAGCGCCAATTCAGCGGTAGTGATGTCCATGTTCTTGATCTTTATTGAAGAGATATTCATTGTTCAAATTGTAAACTCCCTGCGTGCATAAGCCAACCCATATCGATAATTGCAACGAGGTCCTGATCAGTATCAGGGATCTTTATAAATCTTTTGGCGATAATCACGTGCTGCAGGGCGTGAACCTCGATGTGTGCCAGGGCGAGAATGTAGTGGTATTGGGAAGATCAGGAACCGGCAAGTCGGTGCTCATTAAGATCATTTCGGGACTCCTCAAGCCCGACCGCGGCACAGTGATGGTGCTTGGCAAAGACGTGAATAAACTGGACGAAAAGGAATGGCAGGAGCTGAGACTGCAGATCGGTTTTTCATTTCAGAATAGTGCGCTTTACGATAGCATGACCGTTCGCGAGAATCTGGAGTTTCCGCTGGTGCGGCACCAGAAGTCGCTAAGAAGATCGCAGGTAAACGAGGCTGTTGAAAAAGTGCTGGATGCCGTTGGCCTGTCACAAACGATCAACCAGCTGCCTTCGGAATTATCTGGCGGACAAAGAAAGCGGATCGGCATTGCGCGGACGCTCATTCTGCGACCCCAGATCATGTTGTACGATGAGCCTACGGCCGGTCTTGACCCCATCACCAGCATCGAGATCAATGAGCTCATCAACGAAGTGCAGAAGTCATTCAACACCACATCCATCATCATCACGCACGACCTCACCTGCGCCAAAACCACCGGTGACCGCATGGCCATGCTGCTGGATGGAAAATTTCTCCGGCAGGGCAGCTTTGAGGAAGTGTTTTCGGCCGAGGACGAAAGGATCAAAAGTTTTTACGATTATAATTTTATACAATAATAAATGGAAACAAAAAATAAAAGGGGGGTCATTGTCGGCATATTCATCTTTGTGGCCCTGCTCATTTTTATTATAGGTGTGCTTACTCTGGGCGGGCAACACAGCCTTCTTAAAAGTTCTACTTCGGTGAAGGCTGTTTTCGACGATGTGGGCGGATTGACACCGGGCAATAATATATGGTACGCTGGTGTAAAAGTGGGCACCATTCGTGAGATTGCTTTTGATAGTTCGGGCAAAGTGATTGTATCGATGAGCATCGAGGATAAGAATAAACCCTACATAAAAAAAGATGCGATGGCCAAGGTGGGTTCCGACGGGCTTATCGGCAACAAGATCATTGTGCTCTATGGAGGTTCGCCTGCTGCGCGTCAGATCGAAGCAGGAGATGTGCTGAATGTTCAGAAGGCACTGAGTACGGAAGACATGATGGCCACCTTGCAGGAGAATAACAGGAATCTGCTTTCCATCACTTCGGATTTCAAAACCATCAGCGGCCGCCTTGCCAACGGGCAGGGTTCGATCGGGAAATTGCTCAAGGACGAAACCCTTGCCAATAATATGGAAGTGGCGCTGGCTTCCATCAGACAGTCGGCCGCGAATGCGCAAAGATTGACGTCGGGCGTTGCGGATTACACGGCCAAATTGCAGAGCAAGGGCACTTTAGCCAACGATCTCGTAACCGATACGGTAATTTTCTCCCGCCTGCGCGCCGTATCGAGGCAGATCGATGATCTGTCGCGAAGCGCATCGGTAGTGGTCGAAAACCTGAAGGATGCCAGCAGCGGTATCAATAAAAATCTAAACAATCCAAATGCGCCCATCGGTGCCCTGCTGCACGATGAAGAAACGGCAAAGGACCTGAAGCAAACCATTCGCAATCTTCAGACAAGCACTCAAAAGCTGGATGAGAACATGGAGGCGATCCAACACAATTTCCTTCTGCGCGGGTTTTTCAAGAAGAAGGCAAAGGACAAGGAGAAGGAACAAAAGGAAGCCAGTAAATCGCAGTAGCATCCGCTTTCATTCTTCCCGCTGTGGCAGCCACTTTCCGCTCAAGGAATTTTTCGGTTTGCTGAGTTCATATCCGGCCGGCGATTAATACCCTTCGAATTATGACGGTGGTGCTGATTTTTGCTGACACAACTTCTATCGCGGATTTTGTATTGTTACACAAGATCTCGAATGTGATCATCGGCCATCTTGATTTTTCCGTGGAAGGAAAGATCGCAGAAGATAACATCGTGATCGCGTGCACACGTTATGGAGCGCAGGTGAAAAAGCTGGATACCAGGGTCTCGGAAGCCTACGGATAAATCATTCTTTTGCGGCTGTTAAGCTGTCCTCCACTATTATATCGCGAAACAATTTCTTCTAATTGACCGCTTGTTTTTTGTGGTTGACCCACGATGCACCATACTCGATAAGGGCCTGTTCCATGGCGTCGTGTACCGATCGTTTCAGTTCAGGGAGGTCAGTCAGTTCAAGACCTTCAACCGGAATCTCCGGTAGAAAAACAGCCCTGCTTCTTCCGGGGTTGAGAGAAAAAATACTGGCATAGTGCATACGGTCGTAAGCATCCGGAATAACGACCGGTTTGATCGGCGTTCCTGTTTCAATGGCGATGCGGAAGGCGCCATCAAAGAATTCTTTGAGTGGCTTTTCTGTCGTGTTGAACGTGCCTTCGGGAAAAACAAGAATGGAAATGCCTTTGCACAAAATGGACTTCAGGATCTTTACGCTCCGTGCCCTGTTGGTGATACTTGATCGGTCAACGGTTACGATGGCATTCCTGTAAATAAATCCGAACACGGGGATCCTGGCCATTTCCACTTTTCCCAATGGCCGCACGGGATGCCGGAAAGTTTTTGGAATGATGGCCGAATCAAGATAGGAGATATGATTAGATACGAAGATGTAGGAGCTTCCTGGCCGTGGGGCTTCGATAAAAATATTTTCGTGACGGATCAACACCAGTGTAAACCAGATATCGGCCCATACCCTGCATGCGGCATAAACAAGATTTCCGCCCCTGATCTTGCCAAAAGGAGATACCAGCAACGACCATATGAAAACGGGGATCATGAGCACGACGAATGTGAGAAATGCATAGAGTACATACAGGAGCTGCAATGGTTTCAACAGGATGCGCATCATTGAACGGTTTGTTTTTTTGCCGACGGCTCTCGGGATCCATTTGATGGACAGTCGCATTCAAAATCCTGCAACAGGTTGTAGCAGGTAATGACCCTTGTTTCTTCCCTGCATTGTGCGAAGATGACCCTGATCTTTTCACCACTTGTGGTTTCGCCCTGCAACGCAAAAGTGGGACAGGGGCGGCCGTAGCGGTTGCTTTTGTTAAAGTTGATGATGCCTTTTTCCATAATTTCCCCGATCTCTTCCTTGCTGATGTGACGGCATTCCATCCTACACAGGGCATGCCGCGTATAATTCAGGTGCACAGGATGCCGGTCAAACGCCTCCCTGCGTCTCGGTTCCTGCCATCGCGCAATGATGAACAGAAAAAGGAAC
>DATMHB010000760.1:0-7300 GCA_035555175.1 Flavisolibacter sp.
GGACAGGGCGAAGATTTCATGGAGCTTGGAATACAGGTGCTTCGTGTGGTTGCCATGGCAATGGTATTTATGTCTGTCGGCATTATCTGGCTGAATGCCGTAACCGGCACTGGTAACAGCAAGATCACTTTCCTTATTGAATTGGGCGCGATCGTACTTTATTGCGTCTATGTGTATCTGGTGCTGGAGGTGGCAAGATGGTCCATTATCTGGGGATGGATATCCGAACTGTTATACTGGACATGCATGTTCACGGGTTCTTACCTATATATAAAAAGCAAGCGATGGAAATCAACCATCATTTAAAGCTCTTTTCATAAGTAATGCCTACAGAGCCCGAGAAGTTTGTTATGGGTGGATTCAATTTCCTGATGCTGATGGTGAGCCGTTCTGTTTCTGCAAACTGAAGTTTTACTTTTTCCGCGATCTGCATGGCGCAGGTCTCTAACAGAAATTTCCTTTCACTGAATTCTTCCTGGGCAATGCGGTACACTTCAACATAGTTGATTGTCTGCTCAATGGAACTGATGGTTTTTTTCGGAGACTTGCAGGTGATCGAGATATCTACTTCGAACTCGTTGCCTACCTTTCGCTCTTCTTCATACATTCCATGCTCCGCAAAAAAGCGGAGGTTCTTCAATTCAATGATAAAGTGTCCGGCCATAAACGTAAGGATTATTTTTTTGAAGGTCCCGGGATCTGATACAGCTCAGGATTTGCTTAGTGCAGTCCCTGCTCCGATAAATAGCGTTCTGCATCGAGCGCCGCCATACAGCCGCTACCGGCCGCCGTTACAGCCTGACGATAGATCTTATCCTGCACATCGCCTGCCGCGAAAACACCTTCGCGATTTGTTTTTGATGAACCGGGCACTGTTTTAATGTAACCAGCTTCGTCCATGTCAATGAATCCTTTGAAGATTTCTGAATTCGGCGTATGACCTATGGCAACAAAGAAACCTTTGACCGGGATCTCTTTTTTCTCTCCTGATTGGTTATTCCTGATGCGTACAGCTTCCACATTCTTTTCGCCAAGGATTTCATCTGTTTCGGTGTTCCAATACAGCTTGATGTTAGCTGAATTCTTTACTCTTTCCTGCATTACCTTGCTTGCGCGCATTTCGTCGCGGCGCACGAACATGTGAACAGTTGAACAAAGCTTCGAAAGGTATAGGGCTTCTTCGGCGGCAGTATCGCCGGCGCCTACAATGGCAACTTCTTTACCACGAAAGAAAAATCCGTCACATACGGCACACGCGCTCACTCCATAACCATTTAGTCTTTGCTCGCTCTCGAGACCGAGCCATCGTGCCGATGCACCCGTTGAAATAATGACGGCATCGGCCTCGACAAGTTTTTCCTCATCGATCCACACTTTATAAGGTCGAACAGAAAAGTCAACCTTTGTGGCAAGGCCGTAGCGGATATCTGCTCCCATCCTCAGGGCCTGTTTTTCGAAATGGATCATTAGTTCGGGGCCCTGGATGCCTTCCGGAAATCCCGGATAATTCTCCACTTCTGTCGTGATCGTCAGCTGTCCCCCTGGCTGAATGCCCTGATATAAAACCGGTTTAAGGTTCGCCCTGGCTGCGTACACTGCGGCCGTATAGCCTGCCGGACCAGATCCTATTATAAGTAACTGTACTTTTTCCTGTTGCTTATCCATTGCTATTGATGTGCTAGTGCGCGAATTTAGAAGTAAATAAATTAATCGGGAGGCCGAGTAGTCCACTAATGTGGAATAATCAGGGTACGGTATTGCGAAGCATAGCCTCCAAAATACCCAAGGGCATTGTTGCTGATATTGCCGAGCACTTTGGTCGGCGTCGAAAAAGGGTTCCCAACTGAAGAATACGAAAACTCCCATGTGCGCCAGAAATCATAGGTGGCTTTATCGATATTGCTGATCTTGAAAGAAACCGTGTCACCGCGGTTAAAAAAATCCCTTTCACTTGAATCCGCATTCCTGTCGATGCCCGGTTGTATCTGCACTTCATAGGTAGTGCCATCTACAAACAGGTCGTCGAATACTGAGTTCACAGGAGGAAAATAAGTGGGTTGTTTGCTGTTTTTTGTAAAATAGCGGATATAGTCACCATAGCCCGGAGGATCGGTGATCTTAACCATTACGACAGCTTTAGAAGAATCCTTTGAACCAGGCACAGGCTTCCACCACAGCGAATCGATGGACTTTGTGACGTTCGGAATCGTGGTCGATGCAGCATACTCGCGCCCTTCTGAAACGATCTTTAGGGTATAAGAGTGGTTCAGCGCTCCTGTAATGGCGGTGGCGAAGCTGGAAGAATCGGTTGAATAGTAAAAAAATGTGAGTGCAGGGCTAACGGGCACCGAGTACTCCTTCAGCTTGTGGGTCGTGCTGCCATTTGATACAAATACTTCGGCATTGTGGACAAAACTTTCGGCAATGATCCGGGGATCTATATTTGAAAAAAATCCGAACGACTTTGTGAGGATCACGCGGGGTGGCTGGCCATTTTCAATGGTTGCTTCTACAACAAGCCTGGGCGTCTCTTCATTCAACTTAAAATCGATCTTTTTTTCACAGCCCGGCAAGAGCATGATCAGCAGCCCGGCCAGCAACCAATTCATCTTCGTCATCGCCTGCAAATGTATTAAAAAGAAACAGCCTTGTATCCGCCTGAGGCGTAACAAGGCTGTCATAAACCCATCAATTTGCTATTTTCAATCCCGCACATGCGGGACGTTTTATCCTAAATAGGCTTTTAGGGCATTGCTATAACGTGCTTTCTGCAAACGCTTGATAGCCCTTTCCTTGATCTGGCGGATTCTTTCCTTTGTAAGGTCATATTTCTGCCCGATCTGTTCGATGGTCGTTCCGTTTTCGCCATCGAGACCGAAATAAGCATTAACGATCTCGGCCTCCCTTGGAGACAATGATTTCAGTACGCGACGGATCTCGTTCCTCAGAGAATCCTTCATTACGTCATCATCTGTATCGTCGCTTCCTTCAAGCAGGTCGCCCATAGCCACATCTTCAGCCTCGTGAACCGGAGCATCCAAAGAAGTATGGCGGGTGTTGCTTTGAAAAATATTGTTGATCTCGGTCTCACTCATTTCGAGGATGTCGGCCAGTTCTTCGGTACTTGGCTCCCTTTCGTGTTCCTGCTCGAAAGCCATGTAAGCTTTGTTGGCTTTATTATAGGTACCGATCTTGTTTTGAGGAAGGCGGACAAGCCTGCCTTGCTCGGCCAAAGCCTGAAGTATGGACTGACGAATCCACCAAACTGCATAAGAAATAAATTTGAATCCTTTCGTTTCATCGAAACGTTGGGCCGCTTTTATTAATCCTAAGTTTCCTTCGTTGATCAAATCGCTTAATGACAATCCCTGATGCTGATATTGCTTTGCTACCGATACAACGAAGCGAAGGTTAGCCTGCACCAATTTATCCAAAGCCCTCTGGTCTCCCATCTTAATGCGCTGCGCCAGTGTTGTTTCTTCTTCCGGAGTGATCATTGGGATCTTTGAGATCTCCTGAAGATATTTTTCAACGGCCTGCGAATCCCTGTTAGTGATCTGGGTAGCAATTTTAAGCTGCCTCATAAATTAAATCCTTGATTGAATAGATGAATAAATAACTTGACAAAAGCTTTTCACAGAAAGTTGCAAAAGGATAGTTAAACCGTTCCGGACTATCTGCAAAAATAACGTGCAACCATTAAACCTCATAATGATTTTGCAACAAATTATTATCTACAAAAACTGTACTACGATCAGATTGGCTGAAACATTGGCCGGTTAAGGTTTTCAAAAGTTTATTTAATATGATTGATGTGAGTTATTCACACCACTTGAGAGGTGGTACGATATTTTTTTGAAAGAAAGATCCAAGTTGCGATCCCCACGAGCACAAGTCCGGCAGAAATTACCTCTGCCTGCGTTGGCTGCATTCCAAGAAAGCTCATCCGGTTGTTGACCCTGATCTTTTCTATAAAAAATCTTTCGATGCCATTCAGGATCAAATAAAGACAGAACAATGCACCAGCCGGGCGCAATCTATCGCGTAAGAACCAGAGGATCAGGAAAAGGATCGTACAAATAATCGTTTCATACATGGGGGTTGGAAAAACAGGTACGGGCAGTTGCCTACAGTACCGTTCGTTGCATCCCGCTATCTGGATGCCTACCTCGTTCACGTTATGAGGATAATTGTAGGCGAAGAACCAGTTCGGAAGAAAACTCAGGAATCCGGGTTTTTCAAAGCTTCTATGATGAAGGTTCGGATTCTCCTGGAAAAAGGTTGGATAGGCTACAGTAGCCTGCTGATAATCAGTGGGAGCTGCCGTCGCGATATGGCTGGTTGAATCAACTTTATAGGCCGTATTATAAACGCCCCAGTCGCCGTCGCCGGCCACTTGGCAGCCAATTCTGCCAACGGCATAAGCGATCATCAGCGAAGGTGCGATCGCATCGGCAAGATAACGGATCCCGATCTTGTGCTTTCTCGCATAAATAATGATGGCCGCCGTTGCACAGATGAGCCCGCCATAAAATGTCAAACCACCGCCTGAGAATATATATGCACCAGGGTTTTTTAAAAAATCATTCCAGTTCTCGAAAATGTCGAAGAGCTTGGCGCCCGCTAAGCCTACTACCAATGCAATGATCGTCAATTCCCCCACCCTGTCCTGCGGCCAGATCCGGACGGGCCGTTCCTCAGGTTTTTGCAATTGGTGCTTCCGCTTTTCCCACCATTTGAGACCCGCGAACAGAAGGCCCACTACTATACCAGCCGGAATGCTTCCCATGCCCGAAAAGATGTAAGCCTGAGGATCCTGGGTCGCTTCCGAACTTAAAAAAAACAATGCAATGATCTTGAAACCAAGAATAAAACCAAGAATAAAATTCAGGATGAGGTCGGTGGGGGTTGCAGGCCGGCCAACCGTATGCTTGATCTCCGTCGGAAAAAACAGGCCCTGCTTGCTTTTTCGTCCCAGTTCTCTCGCCAGTAACGCCGCAGCTATCAAAAAAGAAATCGCTACAAAAAAACCAAAGGAGTTGATGAACCGGAGAATGGGAAGATGAATGCCAAAAGCGTCCTTGAAAAAATAGTAAAGGTTTGGATACATAAGCCGGGCTAATGAAGAGCAATGTTAGGGTAAATAGCTGATAAAAAAAGCCTCTCGAATGAGAGGCACTGAATGATCAATTACAATATTCTTCAAAGGCACTGATCAGATTATTCGCGATCATCTGAGCAGGCCGCCCTTCGATCTGGTGTCGTTCAATGAAATGAACGAGCTGCCCATCTTTGAAAAGCGCAATGGCAGGAGAAGACGGAGGATAAGGCATTAGGTGCTGGCGGAGCGTTTGTACTGCCTCCATATCGAAACCGGCGAAGCTCGTCGTTAAATGATCGGGCTTCTTGGAAGCATTCATAACGGCCATCAGTACACCGGGGCGGGCAGAGCCGGCTGAACACCCGCAAACGGAGTTGATCATGACCAACGTAGTGCCTTTTTGCTTTAGCTGCGCTTCCACATCATTTTTATTAAGCAATTCGGTAAAGCCATTTTCGGTGAGCTCTTCCTTCATGGGTTGTACTATCTCTTCAGGATACATAAATGAAAATTTTTGCGAAGTTACAAAAACTCCGATTGACTAAAGTGCAGGAATTCTACCTGAAATGTCATAACACAGTAAGATAAGATGCAGTTCTGGCAGGGCTTTCAGCGGATTTCGGCATTGGTATGTGCTTTGGACATAGTTCCCCCGAAATCAAAAATCAGTAAAATCAAAATCATAAACTATGACCCTCGTAAGATTCAACAACCGGCCAGTAGCAAAATCTTTTAACAATTTGGTTGATGACTTTTTCACCGGGATCCCGTCTTTATTACGTGATGACTTCGGTGGATCTAGTGCAAAACCTTCGATCCCGGTAAACATAAAAGAAACCGAGCAGGATTTTGTACTTGAGCTTTTTGCTCCCGGGCTTAACAAGGAAGACTTCAGGATCAATCTTGAAAATAATGTCCTGACCGTTTCTGCAGAGCATAAAGCCGAAACCGAGAACGCAAATGAAAAGAGCATCACAAAAGAATACAGGTATCAGTCTTTCAGCCGTTCCTTTAATCTGGACGAAAAGATTGATGCTGACAATATCGCAGCTAAGTATGTAAATGGTGTTCTAACATTAAACCTTCCGAAGAAAACGGAAGTCAAAGAAGCATCGAAACAAATTTCAATACAATAATAGGGTCTAAAGACCTGTTAAGATTTTTCTCATAAGCAGTTGGTTTTGGTTTATAACCCCCCGTTTCTACGGGGGGTTCTTTTTTTGTTTAATATTGCAATCCTTGAAACCCAATACCTCCCGGATGAAGAAATGTTTCCTTGGTGCGTGTGTATTCCTAGCTTCATTAATTGTTTACGGCCAGGACGATTCTACCAGGCCCGCCCGATTGAATGACACTGCTGCATTGCCTCTTCAAACAGACACAGTGCTCCCTCATCCTACGGATACTGTTTTGAGGATCATTAATCTGAATCCTTTTTTTTCCGTCCATGTCGATTCCAGCCTGGCTTATCAATTCCAGATCAACAAACCACCTTCGTCGTATTTCTGGTTTCTGAAGAATGCTCCGGTCGGCATCCGGATCAATAAGGATAATGGCCTGCTTAGCTTCAAAGCAGACAAAGCCTATTTTCTTTCCGGCAGGTTGAAGTATGATTTCAATTACAAGGTGCTGATCGGCGTACAGAATCTGTCCAACCCGGCGGACCGGTTGGATACCAGCTTTACCATCGTCTTCTATAATACCGACATCGTTCCATCAAAACTAAAGCCGACGGTTAACGGGACCATCTGGGCGGAAGAGGGTGAGACCATTCGATTTAAAGTGCTGTGCGAAACCGGCTCCTTCCCTATTGAAGATATTCTAACGTTAACGAGTATTCCCATCGGAGAATTTACTTCGGTGCGCGAATGTAATGATGAATTCCAGTGGACCCCTTCATACGATTTTGTAAAAGAATCGGATTCAGGCAAATTAAAAACTGTTTCTGTCAGTTTTATCGGGTCCACTAAATTCAAAATGCAGGACACCGTGCAGTTGAAAATCATTGTGAAGAATGCGTTGAATTACCCGCTGGCAAAAGAACAGTACAGCCAGGTGATGCGCGAACTGAATCTTTATATTCTGCAGTTGAAGTATACTTTTCTTGTGCTCGACAAAACCATTAAGAAAACTAAAGGAGCCCGTACCAGCTTTGACCTTACAGCTGCAGGCACTGCATTGACAGGCACAGTGCTCTCT
>DATMHB010000761.1:0-2099 GCA_035555175.1 Flavisolibacter sp.
ATGCAGGTAGCCATTGTACCGCGGACGCATATAGCCACGCTCCATGACCGGCAGCACATTCTTAAAAAAATCATTACACAAATAATTGGCCTCTTCGCTCAACCAGGCGGTTTTATGGCCGGGCTGCCCGCCATGCTGTACATAAAAGGTGGACTGGCATTTTTCCGAAACAATTTCTTCGGCAAATTTTACCGCCAGCTTTTTATGTTGGCTGAATGCAGATACGGCAATGCCCGTACCGCCGATCGTACTCCTCAGGGCTCTCCCTTTGAATTGGATAAGATCTGTATAATGCAAAACATTTCTTGCATATCCTTCTCTTGAATAGTTGGAGTAACCATAAGCAAAAGGGCAATACCAATAATCATCGGTGCCTGCCATCAACTCGGCGACGGCAATGGGATTGCAGCGGAACATTTTTTTATCGAGCAGTGAATAAAACTGTCGCATTGTTTCCAATGCCTCGAGGCCTGTTGCGGTATCTATTATCTCGTGATCATTTTGAAAAGGTTCCTGACCAAGCGCAATGGAAAACATATAAAAATTCATCAGCAGGTCGATCGGAATGGCAGGAGCCGCCACCTTACCTTTTTTCGTAAGGTAAATAAGGTCGCTCCAATCTTCCGGAATCGCGGTGCAGCTTTGCCGCAGGAGGTCCTGGCGGTAGCTTGCAACAGGTGTTGCGGCATCGATGGCGAAAGCCCATTGATGTCCGGCATACAAATAACTGAAGTGTGAATCACCCACTGAATTTCGAAATTGATTTTCCAGAAACGGTTTAGAAACGAATTCGTCGAGCGGCAGCACACATTCATTGGCAGCAGCGCAACCCACCCAGGGATGATCGATGATCAGGAGATCGTAATCGGTGGTCAATTTTTCAATGGGAAAATCGGCAAATTCCTGGAGTGATCGCTTCTTCCAAACCACTTCAACACCAGGATGCAATTCCGAAAAACGTTGGCTGAATGCCACAAGTGGCGTATATCCCCTGCTGTGCCCCCAGGTAATACCTTTTAAAACAATCGCTTCCATTTAAGGCAGTTTACTCTATTCAATTGCTAATGGAAAGTACATACAGAGTGATCCGATAAAAATGGCATCTTTGATTAAAAAGATGGATTATCTTACTATAGAACGATACGAAAAGATGTAAGCGCAAAGGACGCGAGGAACGCGAAGGATCCTTTAGACAAAGATGGGCAAAGGGCGTTGGATCTATTTGTGGTCTGCCTCTATTCTGCGTACCGACGGAGCTTCATTAGTAGTTAGCCAAAGACCGCGGTTTAAAGATCCGTTCACTAAAATCCCCGTGTCCCTCTGAAATACAAGAGAGGAGACACGGGGCGAACATGAAAAATCAATCAGTGAAGATGTGGTATAACCTATTATTGATTGTTTGGGATGCGTCCTATCCTGTTACACAAAAAATATTTGGTCCGCCACGTGTCTCCCCGGCAACAACAGCATCTTCGTCAATAATGAAGTAGGGACAGGGGATTTAAAAACCCGTTCATTCAAATCCACGTGTCGCTTCGAAACACAAAAGACGAGGAGACATGGCGCGAACACCGATACAAATTCAAATCTTAAAGCACATAGTTTACTACCGGCCTTACTCTTTCACTTTCTGTTCTTTTGTTCCCTTCGCTCTCCGCTCTCGCGCTTCGCCCGGTTTCTGCTATCTGATATTCCGGACGGCCTTGCCCATTTGTTCTTTACTTTTTTTATACGGCAGCAGATAGAATCCATAATGATAACTGCCCGATGGGATCTGGTATTTCTCCAGTGGCGCAGCCACATCGCTCCAGCTATCGTTGCCCCCTACGCCCATTTGAACCAGGTCGATGTTCAATGTGATAAATCCTGCGTCTTTCAGGTCTGTAGTATGCCTTGCGCTTTCAATATTCTCCTCGGTGTACGGCCAAGCACTCATGTTCAATAAACTGTCGGCAACGATCAGCAGCCCTTCATTTCTTTTATTGGACAGGAACATCCATCTTACACCGGTGCGGTTTCCGTTTTCCTGGGGCACGGCATATGGCTCCATGAAATCGAATATTGTCTGCGTGTAGATCGCAGCGTTAAATCCGTCATTA
>DATMHB010000762.1:0-2960 GCA_035555175.1 Flavisolibacter sp.
ATCTTCGTCAATAATTAATTGGGGGCCCGGGCCCCGTTCACTGAAATCCCTTTGTCCCTCGAAAATTCATAACAGGAGGAGACAGGGCGAACATCAAAGGTGGTAGCGCAAAGAATATGCAAGGGAAGCCTAATGGACTGCTGCGAACTTCGCGTTTGGACCTTGCTGTCATTGACAGATCGCAAACGTTGACGATGAAAACATCACTAACCGTCCTATGTGCAGTTAGTGACTCAACTCTATTCAGCCTGCTCTTCGTGATTTGCATTTTTCACCAGGCGCATCAGGTTCATGCATCTTTGCAGATGTGTATCCAGTGAAGTGGTATAGGCCTGCAGACTATTCCTTGAAAACAGCAATTTGCCTGCATAAACGTTCAGCGCCTTCGGCTCATCGGAGAGAAAAACGAAACGCTGGCCTGAGGTGAGGATCCCGGGGGCCGAGATTTCATTGTAGGGATAAAGGAACTCACTATCAAAAATGCCAAACGCATCGTTATTGGCCGCCTGTTGTGCCGACTGTGACCTTTCAAACTGTATTGAAAGAGAGCGTACGGATTTGTCATATTCTGCAAGGCTGTCGCTAAGCCAGTCATTGGCGAAATCTGCGGTTCTGGCCTGACTTATTTTGTCGAAGGGACGGGAAAAATTGATGGGCTGAATCGGATATTGATAGCGCCTGAAGAGATAATACATGGTCCTTACAACGCTGTCCGGGTAAGAAAGGGTATAAATGCTATTCAGGAGCGAATCGGTACCCCTGAAAACGGCTTCGTTGACACGGATCGAACGCTCAATTTTAAAACTATCCTGCTGCAGGTCTGAATACACCGATGCAAGGCTCTGTTTTTTGAGTGAGTCCGTAAGGAGTTTTTGCTTTTCTGTTTCCATGGAACTGGCCCATGTGTGCTCCGCCACAAAGCCAAGGAAAACTGCAATAAGCAGGAGAAAGAATTGAAGCACATAAGCAAGCCACCTGCGGCCAGAGGCATGAACTGTCAGTTGCTCTTCCATAGCGTTTGGTTTTTCATGATATTGATTCGACGTTCACGGATCGATCGTAACCGCCCGATCAAACAATACGGGATGCCCGTCAGCATCTCCCGGCCTGGTACTCCCAGGGCAGGATGATCGAATGGTAAGATATTTATTTTAGGCGAGTTTTCTAAGCATCCTGCTGTTTTATTCCGAATGGTAAGGAAATCTGATGTCGGGCCATTCTCCGCCCCTGTTTACCAGGCGAAACGGCAATTCTGCAATACCAATAATCCATTATCTTCGCTCCTTAATGGACATCTTCATAAGGCAAGCGCGCATTGTAGATCCTTCCTCGCCTTTTCACCAGCAAAAAGTTGATATTTTCATTCAGAATGGCACGATCGCCGACATCGGTAACATCAACCATTCGGTTGAGAGGAACATCGATATCGAGGGCCTTTGTGTTTCACCGGGATGGCTCGATCCCTTTGCACATTTTTGTGATCCGGGCTTCGAATTCAGGGAAACACTTGAAACGGGGGCATCGGCCGCCGCTGCCGGTGGTTATACCGATGTAATGATCCTGCCCAATACCAACCCCTGTCTGCATAATAAATCCGGCATCGAATACATCGTACAGAGGAGCAAAAGCCTGCCTGTAACGGTCCATCCTATTGCCGCAATAACGAAGAATAACGAAGGAAAAGAGCTCGCCGAAATGTATGATATGCAACAGAGCGGGGCGATCGCATTCAGCGACGGCATTTCCACTGTGCAGTCCTCAGGATTGATGGTGAAAGCGCTCCAATATATTAAAGCCATTGGCTAGACCATCATTGAGGTACCTGATGATAAATCCGTCAGCGGGCCGGGACTTGTGAACGAAGGTGTGGTTTCCACAAGGCTGGGATTGCCCGGTAAGGCTGCCATTGCCGAGGAACTAATGGTATCGAGAGATATAGAGCTTGCGGCTTACACCGCTTCGCGGCTACACATTACCGGCATATCATCCGAAAGATCGCTCCGGCTGATCAGGGAGGCAAAGGCCTCGGGAACCGATGTAACATGTTCGGTAACGCCCTACCATCTTTGCTTTTCTGATGAAGACCTCGCGGGTTATGATACGAACCTTAAGGTGAACCCTCCGCTGAGGACAAAAAAAGATCAGCAGGCGCTGAAAGAAGGATTGATGGACGGTACCATCGATTGTATCGCAACCCATCACCTGCCCCATAATGCCGACAACAAGATGGTGGAGTTTGAGTACGCTCAATATGGAATGACCGGCCTTGAAACAAGTTTTGCCGTGGTTAGGAGTTGTTGCCCCGAACTCAGCGAAGGGCGCATCGTTGATCTGTTTTGCACCAACCCGCGAAAGATCTTCGGACTGCAACCGGCTTCCATCGCAAAGAATAACCGCGCAGCACTGACATTATTTCTTACGGATGCAAAATGGACCGTGCAAAAATTCAGATCGAAATCAAAGAACAGTCCATTTGCAGGAAAGCAATTGGTGGGACGGCCCGTCGGTATAATTAACAAAGACAACCTATTTTTGAACGAATAATCATCAACATGGAACAACGAAAACCGATAAGTCACGTAACTGCAGGTCTTATCATTGCCGGTATTCTCATTGTTTTTTCTATCCTCATGTCCTTCATAAATGGGAGCACTACCAAACCTGGCAGCGGATGGTTGAGCTATCTCGTGATCTGCGCAGGACTGGTTCTGTTTATCTATCTCTATGGCAAGGCCCGCAACAATTATGTGAGCTTTGGCGACCTTTTCTCCTATGGTTTCAAGGCTACTGCGATGATGACGCTTGTCTTCGTGGTCTTCATGGTGGTCATGTCCTTCATCATGCCGGAGTTCAAGGAAAAAGCCATCGAGGCCGCGCGTACCGAAATGGAACACAATGGACGGCTCAGTGACAGCGATATTGAAAAAGGCATGAGCCTCATGGAAAAATACTTCTGGGTG
>DATMHB010000763.1:0-3667 GCA_035555175.1 Flavisolibacter sp.
AAGGAGAATGCGGATCATATGGCGTGGTCTCCGTAAAGAACCCGGTTTCGGCGAGCGCGCCAAAAACTTCGTCGGTAGAAACATGATAGAAGCGCCGGCCGTCATAATTCCCATTCCATTGATTTTTGGCCGCATTCAATAAATTCACCGTGCCTACCACATTCGTATACACGAAATCGAGCGGCGAAAGTATTGACCTGTCTACATGCGATTCCGCAGCCAGGTGGATCACGCCATCAGGATTATAGGTGGAAAATATCCTGTCGAGCTCCGCGCCGTCGAGGATGTTGGCCTTTTCAAAAATATAATTGGGTGAAGCCTCAATATCCTTCAGGTTCTCCAAATTGCCGGCATAAGTAAGAGCGTCGAGATTCACGATCCTGTAGTTGGGATATTTTGTTACAAATAGGCGGACAACGTGGGACCCAATAAATCCGGCTCCTCCTGTAATAATGATCGTTCGGTCGGTTCTGGTCATGTTTCGTATTTAAAAGATGGGTTAAGAGTAAGCGAAATGGTGCTGCTTGCGATACCATTCGAATGTAATTTTCATGCCTTGCCTTACATCAACGGAAGGATGGTATCCTAACAGGTCACGCGCTTTTGAAATGTCGGCCAGGCTATGCTTTACATCGCCCCTTCTCTCTGGTCCATACTTCGGTGCAAGATCGCTTCCGCCAACTTCCTTGATCATTTCGAAAAGTTCGTTGAGTGAAGTCTGCGCACCAAACGCGATGTTGTACACCTGATTTACTGCATTCTTATTGTTGGTAAACAGTGCACGGTCATTTGCATGAACCGCATTGCCGACAAAAGTAAAATCGCGGCTATGCTCTCCATCGCCGTTGATAAGCGGTGGTTCGTTGTTCAAAACCGATTGTACAAACAATGGGATTACCGCAGCATATGGGCCTTGGGGATTTTGCCGCGGTCCGAAAACATTGAAATAGCGAAGCCCGATCAGCTCCAATCCATACATGTCTGCAAATACTCTGGCGTATAGTTCGTTCACGTACTTGGTCACAGCATAAGGAGACAGCGGGCGCCCGATCTGGTCTTCAACTTTGGGAAGCCCGGGATGATCGCCATAAGTAGATGAAGAGGCTGCATACACAACCCTCCTTACTTTCTTTTCCTTTGCTGCCGTGAATATGTTCAGCGTACCCGTGATGTTCACGTCATTCGAAGTAAGGGGGTCGTTGATGGAGCGCGGAACGGATCCCAGCGCTGCCTGATGGGATATAAGATCGATATTATCACAGGCTTTCAAACAGGTTTCGAAGCTTCTTATATCACCCTGTATCATTTCGAATTTGGAATGGTTCTCAAAAGCCTCGAGGTTCCTGAGGCTGCCTGTGGCCAGATTATCGAGCACCCTTACCAATTGAACTTCGGGCTTATCAAGAAGGAATTCAACAAGATTGGAACCAATAAAGCCGGCCCCGCCGGTAACTAAAATGCGCATTATACTGAGGTTCTTTTACGTTTCTTTTTCCATTTTTTTGTATCGAACCAGCCAAGCAATTTCTGAAGCTTGTTGGGTGGCGCCAACTCTTCTTCATAGTAAGTAGAGCTGTAGCCGTGGCCATATCCGTATCTGCCATAGCCATAGTAGCCATATCCTGTGCGGATCTTCACGTCATTAATGATCACCGAGATTTTCGGAAGCTTTCCATCGCGATGGAATTCATCTATAAGACCGATCTGTTTCTTGAATGTATGGCCCTGGCGCACGATATAGAGTGTGCAGTCTGCAAATTTGCTTAGGGTCATCGCATCGCTGACCATGCCCACGGGCGCAGTGTCGATGATCACCACATCGAATTCCGTGCGGAGATAAACGAAGAGATCATTGAGCCGCTGGTCGAGTAACAATTCAGACGGATTTGGTGGCACGGGTCCGCAGGCAAGCACATAAAGATTTTCGTAGCCCTGCACCTTGATCGGCAGGTCTTCCATTTGCGCCTTACCCAAAAGATAATTTGTCAGGCCCGGTTTTCTCACCATGTGCAATTGCGAAAGGATCTTAGGCTTGCGGATGTCAAACTCGAGGATGATGGTCTTTTTTCCTGCCAGAGCCATTACGGCGCCGGTATTGGTGCTCACAAATGATTTACCCTCTCCGCTGAACGAAGACGTAACAAGGATAACGGGCCGTTGAAGTGTGCTGAGCACGTACTGCAGGTTCGATCTTACAATCCGGAATTGCTCGGCCACCACACCGCGGTTATTGCTCGTGACCACGAGTGCTTCATCGTTGTAGGAATGGCCAACTTCTCCAATGATCGGCGCCGAAGTAAGCCGTTCAACGTCGTAGCGCGTCGATACTTTGTCGTTCAGTATTTCGAGGAAGAATATAAATAGCGCAGGTATGACCAGCCCAATGAGCGCAGCGAGCATTTGAATATTCCTGCGGTTAGGTTTTACGGGCGTTCCGTTCGCGATGGCATCCTGCAACACTTTAATATCTGAAATGGTAGATGCCAGCGAAATGGCAGTCTCTTCTCTTTTTACAAGGAGCGATTTGTAGATCTCAAGCTTTCCGTCCAACTGCCGGCTGATCTCTGTCAGCTTCCTGATCAGCTCGGGCATCAGGCCAAGCTCGGCTTCGGCGCCGCCAACATTCGACTGCAATTGGGCGATGACCGCATTGTACGATTCCTTTACGCTGCTCAGGTTCTTGATGATATTTTTTTGCAGCTGGTCGATGATCTCATCTTTCTGCCTGATGGCAACGTTCCCTTTCGGAGCGTTTTCCAAAAGCACCTTGCGTTCCAGCTGTGCTGTGTTATACGCTTCCACCAACCTGTTGAGGGTTGGGTCATCGAGGCCGAGCGAAGAAGGAACAGGCGCGGAGCTTTTGCGGCTGATGATGTCGGATTCAACCTGGTAAGCTTTTCGTAAAAGTGTTTGTTGCATCGCTCTTTCCTTGTTCGCATCATCTATCCTGCTCAAAAGGTTTGACGACTGCGCCTGCGGATCAAAAGCCCTGTGTGATTTTATAAAATTTAATCGCACCGTCGATATACTGTCGATCTGCCTGGCTACCGTATCCAATTCGCGGTCGATAAAGATCAGGCGGTTCTGGGTCTCTGCGTTCTTATCGTCAATAGTCGCTTTCTGATACTCGATCATCAGCTGGTTGATGACATCAGCGGCCAGCTGCGCATTCGTGGCCTCCATTCTTAAAATCAAAATGCCGGTTCCTGCTTTGGGAGCCACCGTCATATTACCAACAAGACCACTGGCAACACTTGCGGTTGGCTGCCAGATCAATTTGTATTCATCACCGACAGTAGTGGGAACAGTTCCGTTCTGAAGCAGCCGGAACACGCCGTATTCATTTTTAAAAACCTGTCCGAACGTAAATGGCTGCTTGCTTCCGTTCACCCGGAAGTTATGATCGTTCTCAAAATTCAGCTTGAGCACGAATCCGCCGGAATCGAAAATGTCGAGGGCTTCAATACGGAAAGGGCCTGATTTGTAGATGTTCAGTTCCTTGATCTTTCCTTTGGCAAGGTAGGTAAAATTGAGGTCCAGCGCCTTCACTACCCTGCTCATCATTTGGCGTGACTGCTGGTATTCAATCTCATTTTGAATGTTCTTCTTCGTATCGTTCTCCATCAGGACGTCGAGCTTTTCATTACCGCCGCCACAACCTTTTTCG
>DATMHB010000764.1:0-3184 GCA_035555175.1 Flavisolibacter sp.
CAGGAAAAGATGCCGCAACGAAGAAGCCCGCCGCCATGAGGCCGGCATTGATCTTAAGTATGGCGAGATGGCCATAAGCGTGGATGAGCCTGTCGCCGATCAACCTGCCAATTGCCATAGTAATTATGAAACAGCTATAACCAAGGGTCACCATTCCCTTGCTGGCATGCACCACCTGGCGAAAATAATTCACGCTCCAGTCAAACATTGTATTCTCACCCATCATACCGCAAAAGGCAAGGACGCCGAGCAGTAACAAATACCTGTCGGGCTTTACAAAAAATGGTCTTCCCGGCGAAATTTCTGCACCGTCCGCGCGTGTGCGGTCAAAAAAGAAGACGCCGGCAATGAGGCAAGCGACGGCAATGATGGCAAAATGAAGAGGAGGCCGCACCTGAAGCACGATCATCATAGTGCCGATGCCTGCTGCCATGAAACACGCCACGCTCCAGATGCCATGAAAAGTGGAGATGATGGGCCGTTCATACAAAGCTTGCACTTCAACTGCCCGCGTATTTGCTGAAATATTGATGACCGTGCGTATGAAGCCGGTGAAGAAAAGCGCAATCATCAATGCAAGTCTCAGGTTGGCCACACCGAGTGAGAATAAGAGCAGGGACGCGATCACGCAGGCCGCAGCTACGGTACGCTTGCTTCCAAATCTTGTTACCAGCCACGACGAAAAAAGAAGTCCGGATACCTGCCCTGCAGGAACGGCCACCAGCACGGTTCCCCAGGCAGCGTCATTGAGGCCAAGCCTGTGTTGTACATCGGGGATGCGGGAAGACCATGTGGCGGTCATGATGCCGGAAAGAAAAAAGAAAACAGCAGTGATCTTTCTTTGCTTTGATTTTTCTTGTGTCTGCATGTTATTATCATTCGCTTCCCGCAAGGCCGCTGCCGCAGGATGCGACAAAAACCAAACCCAAGCTGAGGTCATGCTTGTTCGCTCGCTCGCTTCTACGTCCTGCTCTGCTTTCTTTTGGTACGCAAAACTTTGCGCACTTGCATCTTTGTGCGAAACCTAGGTGTCAGCTTCCAAAAATCTGGTTCAGCAAACCTGCCAGGTGAACACCCCCCTTCAGTAATTGCTGATTCAGCGTTTGAAAATGATCAAAATTATAACGGTAACTCAGCTTGGGATTCTGCTCGGTTAATTCATCATGCAATTGAATGCTGATGGTATATGAATCGAAGATCCACTGGCTCACCGGCTCTTTTTGCCAGGCCTTTCTTTGTGCCGCCGTTGTATGATTAATCGCTCTTACATATTCCGTATAGCTGAGGTCCTGATTCGCAATCAGCTGTTCATCCCAAACCCGGTGCAGGTTCGATGGGTTACCAAACCAGGTGAGCTTGATATCGTTACCGCCGCTTGTTCCTTCAGGACTTACATGCAAAGGCTGATGCAGGTCGCCGACAATATGAATGAGAAGCCGAAGGTACATGACCTTCTTATCCCGCGGCAGGTTCTTTTTCTTCAATTCACGGATCAGGAAATTGAGTTTGGTATAGGCATCGGCAGCTGTATCTTTTTTCAATGCGTCCTGCACCTGACCGTAGTTCAACCCGCCTGGGAAATCGATGTAGTGCCAGGTGTTGAGGTACCGGAAGGTGCTGTCCGATTTAATGAAATCAGCCCAATTGCTGGCCATGGCGATGGATTCTGTTCCAAGGATCTTATGAATTTCAGATCTTGCTTTTGCACTCAGATAACTTTCGGCAATTTCACCAACGATGCGGTGTCCATTCATACCCCAGGCCATGGATCGCTGAGGCAGGGAGGAAAAAATAAAAATAAAAAAAATAATGGCGGCGTTTGTTCTCATACATGTGCGTTAAAGAGCGGTAAAAATAAAGGATTCGCTTGACGCATTCACGCCGATTAGTTTAGTCTCTAAAGCAATTTTTGCAGCGGCAATGATAGTGGCCGCATCCTGCTGGTGGGCGGCGCCATCTGCTTCGCTTCATCGGTTGACGCAGTGATGCGAACCTGATCCGCGTCTGCAGCCGACATTGACGCATTTATTCCATGATCTGCTCGTAATGGGTCAGAATGCCATCCCGGGTCATTCCTTCGATCACCACACGGAAAGATTGGGTAACATCGTTGTTAAAGAAAGTGACAAGAATGCTATTCTTTTTTGCAGACGTCATTAATTCGGGATTCCAGTAAAGTGTTGTGCGAATGTCGAGACGATCATTGCGCGGATCGAAGCGGTCATAATTGGGTGCATAAAATTCTCTGATGGGCGTGTATCCTACGATCTTATTTGTGGAAAGGCCTTTCGACGTGTTTTGTGCATCGCCGCCTTTCCTTGTGTAGATGGCAATGGCGCCGTTAGCACCGCCACCAATGCCCCCCATGAAGGGGGGACGGAAAACTTTTACATACGCGACCTCGGAAACAGGAATATTAGTGATCATGTCTACATCCGTCTGCATTTCATCGAGATAAAGTTGTGGCGCGCCCCCTCTCCATGAAAGCGCTGAAGAGCCTCCACCTGTTGTTATCTGAAGACCAGCCACCTTCCCCTGCAGATAATTAAGAATATTCGTATAAGAGTTGGACAGTGGATCATTCACCAGGTCGAACTGGTAACCATCGCCACCCTGGAACATTCCGGAGGAATATTTTTCGTCCATCATTTTTAAAGTCGGCCTCTGCCTTGCTGTTACGGTTACGTTTTCCATCATCCTGCCCTTTTCAAGATTCATCAGCTCCAGCGATTTGCCGGCCAGCAATGAATGGCGATAAACGCCTGACGTATCGTAAAAAGGATTATAAAAAAAGTTCTTGCTGAAGGCTGAATAATTTGGAGCAGGCAGGCGGCCGGGCATGAACCTTGCCTCGGCCAGTGCAAGGAATTTAGATTTCAGGCTGTAATAAACCTGCAGCGTATCAAAGAACAGCAGGTTGGGTTCATTGAACTCGCCTGTTCTTTCAATGGGCAGGATAAGTGTCTTCATGGCCGAATCCTTTTCTTTTACAAGGAGCGCAATGCTTTCATTGCCGCTCAGCTGACTCTTCGGGACACCAAAAATTTTACCGGACAGGGTAAGATAGGTCGTATCCTTCGGGTAAGTGATGGAAGGCAATTTACCTTTCACCACATCGGCCCACCTGAATCTCCGCCAGCCATTCGTCAGCATTACGAGGTCGAGGTGCTGTTCAACTGAATCA
>DATMHB010000765.1:0-2023 GCA_035555175.1 Flavisolibacter sp.
TTTCGTTGGGAAACTTTGCGCACTCCGTGTCTCTGGCTTTTAATCGCGCTTTCGGATCGCGATGCTGAAGTAAAAATGGAGGACCGTTAACGGCCTAAATTTTCGTTCTCCCCGGCTATTCATCTTTTAGCTGACGAACAAGCAGCTCTGCCACATCGAGGACCTGGACCGAAGATTCTTTTTCGGCGGCCTTAACGCCGTCGGTGAGCATGGTATTGCAGAAGGGACAGGCAGCAGCCACGATCTGCGAGCCGGTTTCGATCGCCTCATTAGCACGCTCCCAGTTCACGCGCGTCGCCCCTTTTTCTTCCTCCTTGAACATTTGTGCGCCGCCCGCGCCACAACAGAATCCTTTTTTACCGCAGCGCTTCATTTCAACGAGGTCTGCGTCCAGCGACTGCAGCAATTTTCGCGGCGCTTCAAAAATGCCGTTAGCCCTGCCGAGGTAACAGCTATCATGATACGTGATCTTCTTTCCTTTGAACGGACCGCCTTCCTGCAACCTGATCCTCCCTTCGTCGAGCAATTGCTGCAGGAATACAGTGTGATGGATCACTTCGTAATGACCACCCAGCTCGGGATATTCATTCTTCAGGATATTAAAGCAGTGCGGACACGCCGTAACAATCTTTTTGACGCCATAATTATTCAGGGTTTGAATATTCTGATAGGCCATCATCTGAAAAAGAAATTCATTACCCGCCCTGCGCGCAGGATCACCATTGCACATTTCTTCCTTTCCTAAGATCGCGTAACGGATACCGACATGGTCCAGGATCGTAGCAAAAGCTTTTGTGATCTTCTGGGCGCGCTGGTCAAAGCTTCCTGAGCAGCCGACCCAGAACAAGACCTCGGGCGTTTCACCGGCCGCAAAAAATTCAGCCATTGTTTTTACGTGCATGGGAAAATTTCTGTAACACCAAAAATAAGGTTTGAAAGATTAGCGAAGCACAAATTGGACGCACTATTCCATATGTAATTATTTTTGCCCGCAATGCGATGGAAAAGTTTTTGGGAAAAAGTTGGTAACTGGGAGTTATGGCCTTTTAAGCTGCGATATTTTTTGATCAGTCCAGTGTGGCTGTGGTATTGCCTGCGCTCCGGTTCCTTGTGGTTTTTTTCTTCTTCCAATCCAACGCTAACCTTCGGTGGCTTTGAAGGCGAAGGCAAAAAAGAAATGTACGAGCTGTTGCCCGAATCATTTTATCCCAAAACCATGTATGTGAACCCGACAGATCCTTTCGACGAAGTAAAGTCGCGGGTGCGCGAGCATGGGTTCCAATATCCATTTGTGGTGAAGCCGGATGTGGGGATGAAGGGCCTGCTCTTTCGCAAGATCGACCGCGAAAGTGACCTGCAGCTCTATCATGAAAAAAATCCTGTTGAATACATTGTCCAGGATCTGGTTGATTACCCCCTCGAGGTCAGTGTGTTTTATTACCGCTATCCCAACCTCGAGAAGGGCGTGATCAGCGGCTTTATTCAAAAAGAACTGATGGATGTTACCGGAGATGGCAGGAGCACGCTATGGGACCTCATCCTGGCGCATCCCAAAGCAAAGCACCGGCCCGAGGAAATGAGGATCAAACACGGCGAGCGTCTGCAGGATATTATTCCTGCCGGTGAACGGTACATCCTTACTTATGCGGCCAACCTCAACCGCGGGGCGACGTTCACAAATCTGGGGCACCTGATCGATGACGCGTTCCTTAGGATTTTTGACCCTATCAGCCACCGCGCCAAATTCTATTATGGTCGATACGATATCAAATGCGCTTCGATAGAGGACCTAAAGGAAGGAAAGAACTTTACGATCCTGGAGTTCAATGGCAGCGGGGCCGAGCCCAACCATGTATACCATTCGGGCTTTTCGCTACTCGATGCCTATAAAGTTTTTCTTCACCACTGGAAAGTATTGTACAGGATATCGAAGTACAATAAGGAGCATGGAGTTCCGGTGTGGCCTACTATAAAAGGCTGGAGGTTTTTGAGAGAAGCAAAAAAACATTTAAAAATTCTGGAG
>DATMHB010000766.1:0-8932 GCA_035555175.1 Flavisolibacter sp.
ATTGCAATCATCACCATAGGAGGAAGATGTTAAATGAAGGACTACCAGATCAATGTCAGCAGGATTGAAGAGCTGCAGATGCTGAGAGACACCAGGGAACTTGAAAATATTTTTACCCGCGCCAAAAGCACGATCGTCAATGGAGAAAAAGTTTTCCTGGTAAGAAAATCATCCACATCAACTGGAGAAAAGTTTGACGAGTTCAGCACCCTTCACGATTTGCAACAGTATAAGAAATCGGTTTTTAAATATTTATAAAAAGAAGGCAGCCTTTCAGCTGCCTTCTTTCATTTGCATCCTGAGCTGCACCGATGCAGCTATTTTTCTTAGATCATATTCACACTGCGTTCAACAAATGCCGTTAGATCACTGCCTTTGAGCATACCCTGTGAAAGTAGCGCGAGGTCGAATGCCTGCTTCGCGAGGGTAGTCTGCTCCTCATCCTGTGCCCGCAGCAATTTGGCGATCAGCTTATGATTGCCATTCACCGACACCTTGTAGCTGTCAGGCAGCGATCCGTAAAAACTCATGGGGCCACCGCCCATCCGCGCCATATCCTTCATTCTCCGCATCCATTCTTCCATGGTAATCGTCACCGGAAGTGCGTCAGCCGACAGGCTCTCCACTTCCACTTTCATGTCAGGATTGCCAATGGCTTTTTCAAAAACCTCTTTTACTTTTTTTGTTTCTTCTTCCGTAAGCTGGTGCTTATCGGCATCTTCTTTTTGTATCAGCTTATCCACCACATCAGCATCCACACGGCGGAACGAAGTTTTTTCCAGCTTCATTTCGAGCTGATGCATGAAGTGCGTATCGATCGGAGAATTCATGACCAGCACATCATACCCTTTTTTCTTCGCCGCCTGTACATACGCATCCTGTCTTTCCGGATCAATGGTATATAAATAAACCAGCGAGCCGTTCTTATCGGTCTGAAAATCTTTTACCCGGGCGGCGTATTCTTCAAGCGTGTAGTGTTCTTTAGCTGTATTCGTCAGCAGTACAAAATCCTTTGCCTTTTCATAGAACTTCTCCTCACTGATCACGCCGTATTTTACAAAAAGACCAATGTCATTCCACTTTTCCTCATAGGCCTTACGATCCTTTCTGAATAATTCATTGAGCTTATCAGCCACCTTGCGGGTGATATAGCTGTTGATCTTTTTTACATTACTATCGGCCTGCAAAAAGCTTCGGCTCACATTCAGCGGAATATCCGGCGAATCGATCACGCCATGAAGCAGCATCAGGAATTCAGGCACGATATCCTTCACCTCATCCGTAATAAATACCTGTCTTGAAAAGAGCTTGATCTTATTGCGCTGGATCTCAAAATCATTTTTCAGCTTCGGAAAATACAGCACGCCCGTGAGGTTGAAAGGATAGTCCACATTGAGGTGTATCCAGAACAAAGGATCCTCAGACAAAGGATACAGTTCCTTATAAAAATTGAGGTAATCCTCATCTTTCAGGTCCGAGGGCTGCTTCGTCCAAATTGGGCTGGTGTTGTTGATGATATTCGGAACATCTATGCTCTTGTATTTGGTTTCACCTTTTTCGTCAGTTCCATCTTCGATCGTCTCCTGCCGGGTGCCAAATTGAATCGGCACCGGAAGGAACTTAGCATATTTGTCGAGGATGTCCTGTATCCTTCTTTCGTTGAGGAATTCTTCACTTTCAGCATTGATGTGCAGAATGACGTCTGTTCCCCTCACTGCCCGGTCGCCATCGATGATCTCAAATTCAGTACTGCCATCACAGATCCAGTGGGCTGGCGTAGCGCCTTCCTGATAGGAGAGGGTTTGGATCTCCACCTTGTCAGCCACCATGAACGCAGAATAAAAACCAAGTCCGAAACGGCCGATGATCTCAGCCGCATCCCGCGCTTCCTTGAATTTTTCCATGAACTCGGTGGCGCCCGAGAATGCTATCTGGTTGATGTATTTCTTTATCTCTTCCGCCGTCATGCCCAGACCTTTGTCCGATACCGTTATCGTCTTGGCCTTCTCATCAAGCACAACTTGTATCGTAAGGTCACCGAGGTCACCATTGTATTGACCCAGGGCCGACAGGCGCTTGATTTTTTGCGTGGCATCCACAGCATTGCTTACCAGCTCACGCAAAAAGATCTCATTATCCGAATACAAGAACTTTTTGATGATGGGAAAGATGTTTTCCGTATGGATCGAAATGGTTCCTTTTTCCTGTACCATGTTTTGAATTATTTTATGCTTTGCTTAATGATCGGCGCCAGAGCATCAGCCATTTCCGCACAGACGACCAGGAATATCAAGGGTCGTTCCAATCGTTGATTTCTTGACAGATTGACAGCGGCTCCTGAATGTGCAAAGGTAACCAGCCCGGAAGGATCAAGATGAAACCTACAACTAACGTTTTTTCGGGGCAAAAGCAAGCCCCTGTTAAAGGGGCTTGAAGAGTACGGCTAAGGGTACAATAGTAGATATTGTACAGCTACAAAAACAATAGTTGTGCCCGTTTTCCCTTCCTTTTGAGTTCGCTTTACGAAGTCGGATGCATAGGAGAAATTGTAGAAAAAAATACCGCCGTTGGGATGAGGTATAACGCTCTGCTGGCTTGGCTTTCGCCTTAAATCAAATGCAGAGGCTAACCCCCGATGCAGGCATCATGTTTGTGCAGTTTTCAATGATTTTTTGAATATGGAACTAAAGGCATTAGTGTTGTATCGGGATTCTTACGCTCTTTATTTGATATCCAGTGAAGATCACAACATATTTACGGCGAACCTGAAACGGTATGACGGCAACATGCATAACCTGCCGCCTCCCTGCATTACACTCACGAAAAGCGTACGCTGCTGGAAAGGCAGTACGGATGAACAGGAGCTCGTGGATGAATTGGGCGACATCATCCAGATCAATTTGCAATCAGGCGTGAACTTTACGCAAAAAGATAAGGACGCTAATGCCGTCGATGAAGTGGGTATCTGAAATCTATCGCTTTGAGCATCGACCGTTGATCGGGTCTTCGGTATTCCGCCCCCCTTGGTTTCCTACACTATACACATCTGTCAACCGCCGCTCCCAGTTCCCTGATCAATTCGCGGTCTTCGAATGCGGAACGCCATCCAGATGGAGTCCGCTGGAATTTGATATAAGAAGGAGGCTTCGATTCTCCTGTAAATGCTTTTAGGCGTGCATTGAACGTCGTGCCGTCCATCCTGTCGATGGCATAAGTAGCTAACAAGCCTTTTTCAAAAAGTGCGATCTTAATGTCCATTTCATAAGTTTTTGAATGGCCGCAGGCAGAGGGTATGCAAACTTATATTTTGAAAAGGACCGATCTAGCTGATTTCGGCAGAGGCCGCTAATCTGGAGTCGAAATTCATCCTGCCTCGGCCGGACAAAAGCAAAACAATGAAAGCATTGACATTACGACTGATCCGCCGCTCTGTGCTTTGTCCTTGAAGCTCCAGTGAAAGGGACTCTGTTTGCCGCAAGACGCGAAGGTTGCAAAAGGCAAATCCGCTTCAGCAGTATGCTTACTTTCCCTATCCCTTTACTAATTCCATTGTCCCGCCAACAATCTTTGCTCTTCATTGAATTCAATGAGGCATTCGATAATCAGCCTTGCGCGCGCAGCGGCATTCAGTTTTGGATACCTTTCACTGATAAATTTTTGTAAACGTTGGATGGTCCTTCCCGCCTGAAGCTGGGCGGATCCTTCATGTTGAAGGGATTGAGTTTGATTTTTCATTGCAGTTGGATATTGGTAAAAGAAAAGTAAAATAGATGATATATTTTGTTTTTGCAAAACAAATTTTCATTCCCGGAATGTATTTTGGCGGAACCCCACATCAAAACCTTGCAACCGCAGTTTCTTTTAACTGGTGTGCCCACGCGCACAGCTTCCCAACGCAACCGGAAATAGCGGACCCGCTTCTATTCGAAATGTTTCTCCACGCGGTTCAGCCTTATGTTCGTTACGGGCGCCACAATGAGCGGGAATTTTTCAATGGTCACATTACTTGTATCCAATCCAAAACCTCTTTCTTCTGAAAGGCTTATCTGCTTTAGCCAGAAGTGAAACTTCATGATAATGCGCTCGAGAATGGGAAGATCATTGTCCTGACTGAGGTATTTTTCCATCACGATGAATGAGAAATCGCCCACGATATTGCTCCTTTCAAGACTTTCATAACGGCTGGTCACATTCACCTCGCGGTTTCTCACGAGGTCTTCGACCACTTTTCTAAACAGCAAATTGATCCTCGGCTGCACCCGGAAGCCCAGCCTGAATTCAACACGGATAATGTCGTTCGGTATAATGTGCTCTACAACATATTCAGATGTATACGGATCATCGAGGGTATCCACGTGCACAAACCAGTAAATATCCGCACGCTTGGGCTTTTTATTCAGGATCGAATAAATGATCTTGTGCTCGATCTCTTTTGGATTATCCGCGCTGGTAAGATAAACCAGATGCGTAGCATATTTTGGCACAGACCGGTCGTTACTCAGCTCCTGTATCTTCGGAATATAATCTTCTAGCCTTACAAACTCCACGTAACGGTTCTTGATCTTTCTTGCCTTGAACCAGTTGTACATCACCATAAATAAAAAGCCGCCCATGACCAGCGTTACATAACCGCCGTGGGGGAACTTGTCCATATTCGCCACCAGAAAGCTTATTTCTATCGTGAAGTACACGATCAGGTACAGATATACGAATACGGGCCTTGCCCGGTGGAGCACAAGATAATTGGCAAACAGGATGGAAGTGGCGATCATGCACAGCGTGATGGCCAATCCATAAGCCGCCTCCATATTGGCCGCTTTTTGAAAATGAAGTACGATGCCGATGCAACCGAGGTAAAGAATGAAATTGATAGCGGGAATAAACAATTGTCCTCTTGCTTCCGATGGATACACGATCCGGAGCTTTGGCCACAGGTTCAGTCGCATAGCCTCGCTGATGAGGGTGAACGAGCCTGAAATGAGCGCCTGGCTGGCAATGATGGCGGCAACGGTGGCAATGATAATTCCAAAGTAAAGGAACCATTCAGGCATTACACCATAGAATGGATTGAAGCCCCGCTCGATCATTTCAGCTGTGATCAACTTACCGCGATAGTGGCTCAACAACCACGCTCCCTGTCCCAGGTAATTCAGGATGAGGCAGGTCTTCACATAGATCCATGAATAGCGGATATTCCATTTTCCGCAATGACCGAGGTCTGAATACAATGCTTCGGCGCCCGTTGTACAAAGAAAAACGCCACCCAACAGATAAAATCCATTAGGATAAGTGGTCAGCAGCTTAATAGCATAATAAGGATTGAAAGCCCTGAAGATCGAAAGGTCGTCCGCAAGGTGTACAATACCAAAGAGAGCGATCATGGAAAACCAAAGCGTCATTACAGGCCCGAATAATTTACCGATCGATGCGGTGCCGAACTGCTGGATGAAAAACAGCACGGATAAGATGCCGATGACGATATAAACTATCGTGAGTTGGCTGATGTTGGTGAAAACGGGCAACTGCTTCAATCCTTCTATGGCAGATGTAACTGTGATGGGTGGTGTGATCATGCCATCGGCCAGGAGCGCTGCACCGCCGATCATTGCCGCAATCACCAGCCATCTTCTTCTCCTTCTTACCAGTGCGAACAGCGAAAAGATGCCACCTTCACCGCGGTTGTCCGCTCTTAAAGTAAGGATCACATATTTTACGGTTGTCTGAAGGGTCAGGGTCCAGATGATGCAGGATAACGCACCTACGATCAGATCGTTTGAAACAACTTTGCCGCTTGTGATCGCATTGAGTACGTAAAGGGGAGAAGTACCGATATCGCCATAAATGATTCCTAGGGCAATCAGCAGGCCAGCGAAGCTGACCTTATTGTATGAAATGGACATTTACCAAATTAAAATAGGGCGTAAAGGTAGTAATTTCTTTTTCTCGTTATATTCATATTGACGTTGCATTGCCATGCGAACGATCACGTTCGCCTTCCCTTTGGCTTCGATCATTATATAATGGCAATTGCTAGCGCACATACGTCCCGTTGTTCCGCGTATTAATGATTGTTAGAATTTTTTATGGCGCTCGCGCATTACAATTTATTCCTATCTTAATTGTGAAAAATCTCAATCGATGGCCAACGAAAACTTCTCCGAAGAGGAGTGTGCACCGCTTCACGATGCCAGACGGAAATTTTTAAAGCAATCATCGGCGCTTGCTGCCCTCGTCTTCGCACCTCCTGCGTTGGTGAAAGCCGCTGAAGGGAATCTCGACGAAAAAGCTGCCGGCTTTTTTGAAAAGGTCCCGGTCCAACTCCGGGTGAATGGACATACACATTCCGTTTCTGTAGAGCCAAGAGTTACGCTGCTCGACCTGTTGCGCGAACAACTCCATCTTACCGGTACCAAGAAAGGTTGTGATTATGGACAATGTGGTGCCTGCACCGTGCATGTAGATGGCAAAAGAGTACTATCCTGCCTGAGTCTGGCCGTGATGCAGGATGGAAAGAACATCACCACCATTGAAGGTCTGCAAAAAGGAGAGGAATTGCATCCCATGCAGGAAGCTTTTATCAGGCATGATGGCTTCCAGTGCGGCTATTGCACGCCGGGCCAGATCATGTCGGCTATTGCCTGCGTAAGAGAGGGCCACGCTGATTCCAGGGAAAGTATCCGGCAATACATGAGCGGTAACATATGCCGGTGCGGTGCCTATTCCAATATTGTCGAAGCGATTGCTTCAGTAAAAGATCAGGGAGGTGCGCTATGATCAATTTCGGCTATGCAAGACCGTCAACTACGCGTTCCGCAATAGATGCCGTGAACAAGGATAGTTCCGCGCAATTCATTGCAGGGGGCACTAACCTCGTTGACCTCATGAAGAGAGGCGTGATGAAGCCGCAAAAGCTGATCGATATCACCAGGCTGCCACTGAGGACCATCGAAGAAACAAACGGTTTGATAAGCATCGGTGCGTTGGCTCTCAATAGTGACGTGGCAGAGCACCCTCTCATCCAAGAGAAGCTGCCGCTTCTCTCACTTGCATTGCAGGCAGGTGCGTCGCCCCAATTAAGGAACATGGCCACTGTCGGAGGCAATATGATGCAGCGCACACGTTGTCCTTATTTTTACGACACTACCATGCCCTGCAATAAAAGACAGCCAGGCTCCGGATGCAGCGCACTAAAAGGATATAACCGCATGCACGCGATCCTTGGAGCTTCTGATGATTGCATTGCGGTCCACCCAAGCGATATGTGCGTTGCGCTCGCCGCCATGGACGCACGCGTGGTCATCGCAGGACCCAGACCACAACGCCGGATTTCCTTCACCGACTTTCATCGCCTGCCGGGCAATACACCGCATATAGACAACAATCTTCGGAAAGGCGAACTTATTCTCGGTGTTGAGATCGATGACAAGTTTTCCGCTGCAACCGGGAAAGCGGCCTATGTGAAGCTCAGAGACCGTGCCTCCTATGCTTTTGCGCTTGTTTCATTTGCGGCACATCTTTCCTTGACCAATGATATGAAGCGGATAAAGAGTGCAGCGCTCGCCCTCGGCGGCGTGGCCCACAAGCCATGGCGTTTGAAGAACGTTGAGGTGTTCCTTGAAAATCAACAGCCATCCGAACAAATTTTTGAGCAGGCTGCCGCATTAGCAATGCGAGGCGCCAAAGGTTATGGCCACAACGATTTTAAATTGAAAATGGCGCACAACCTGATCGTCCAAACTTTAAAATCTGTTGCAAACCTATAAGGCCTTATCGCTTTAAAGTTCGAGGCCGTTCAGCGCGGAGACGTTATAGGTTTAAAAATTTTTTGCAGTATGCACAATGATTATCCTGATAAATTTTTTGCAGACGATGGTGACAGGGTTACGGGACGCGCCGTCGTTACGGGAAGCGCAAAATATGCGGCTGAATATGAAATTCCCGGATTGACTTACGGCGTGCTTGTCGGGAGCACGATCGCCAGTGGAACGATCAACACCATAGATTCCAAAGCCGCCGAACAAGCACCCGGCGTATTGGGCGTCATCTCGCATCTTAACGCGCCAAAGGTGCCAGGCTATGACCAGGGCGGCAACCCGGTAAAAGGGCCGGTAGGAGGAAAGGGATTGCAGGTTTTCAACGATAACATCATTCGGTTTAGCGGGCAGCCGGTGGCACTTGTTGTTGCCGACAGCTTCGAACGCGCCGTATACGCTGCCTCTCTCGTCAAGATTCAATATAAAAAAGAAGCACACCATACGAACCTGAAGGAAGCCATTGATGCAGTTGCTCCCGTAGAAGGGCCAAGGTATAAGGATAACGTGCGCGGCGAAATGGATGCGTATAAAAATGCGCCCGTAAAGATCGAGAGCGAGTATGTGATCCCGCTTGAAGTGCATAACCCGATGGAGCTGCATGCCATCATTGCAGTATGGGAAGGAGAAGATAAGGTCACCGTATATGACAAGACCCAGGGGGTGAAGGCAACGCAAAGGAGCATCATGCAGGCGTTCAAGCTCCCGGAAGAAAATGTAAAAGTGAACGCACAATACGTGGGCGGAGCATTTGGCAGCGCACTTCGCACATGGCCACACGAAATTGCAGCCCTCATCGGCGCGAAGAAATTGGGCAGGCCATTGAAACTTGTACTCGGTCGCGACCAGATGTTTACGATGGTGGGTTATCGCCCCTATACGATCCAGAAAATTGGTATCGGCGCGTCGGCCGATGGAAAGCTTACAGGCATTACACATGAGGCCATTTCCCAAACTTCTACTTACGAAGAATTCACCGAAGGCACCGTGAATATCTCGCGGCTCTTATATGCCTGTCCCAATGTGACGACGCGTTACAGGATATATCCGCTTCACCTGAGTACACCTACCTGGATGCGCGGACCCGGAGAAGCCACTGGTGCTTTTGCACTGGAGTCGGC
>DATMHB010000767.1:0-7474 GCA_035555175.1 Flavisolibacter sp.
GATCATTCCAATAGCATTGACGCCGTCAACTTCAGGCATCCGAATGTCCATCAACAAAACGTCGGGTTGTTTCAGCTTTAATTTGTGCATGAGGTCTTTGCCGTCCTCAGCCTCCCATAAAATATGCAGGTATTCCCGGTCTTTGAGGGCCATTCTGATGCCATCCCGGAAAATCTTGTGGTCATCAGCAATGGATACTTTAATCTGCTGGGCAGTCATGGAAATTGGGTTTAAATAGTTGAATTTTAAGCGGGAAATGCGACAAATCTAAAGGATTTTTAGTCTGGTTGCTGACCAGCTCCAAATTATTTTGCAATTCCACAAGCTCCTTCTGAACGTAAATTCACGTAAGCCTGCTCGTAAATCTACGAATCAATTTCAAAGTTCAAAAGGACTCACCGAAAAATTTGTTGTTGTATTGCAGATCAGTGTTTATACTTATACCTTAGCCATGGCTTCCAATTATTAATTGCCTGCAAGTCAACGCCAGCGGGCACTTTACTTGATAATTTCAATGCTCTTTTTATTCGGCCCGAGGGAAGGTTTTTTTGGAAAACGGATCGAAAGATTCCGAATTTATCTCCGTAAAATTACTAATTTGGCTACGTACTATTCCGCAATTTCAATTCGTACGCTTACGCAGATTTTCGCCTGAAATGCTGTTCGGCACCGAGTTATTAAAGAAATTAATCATGGATACAGGGGTGGAACCCCGTTGAGAACGGTAGCGATATGTCGAACATTTACACCGTTAACAACAAAAACTTACTGTCATGACAAAAATGAAAAAAGTATTTAGAGACATTAATCCGCCTCCGCCTCCCACAGGAACTGGCGGAAGCTGGTGGGAGCAGGATTAATTAAAACTTTCACTTCTTAAAAAGGTTTTCTATATTTGGTCGATGGCCAAAACTATTGAAAACCTTTTTAAATTATTACACCTATCCGCTGATATACTTATCTTATTATTATTCGTTTTTTTCTTAAAGAAAACAACCAAAGAAAGGCCGCTCATTCTCATCACTATATATGCTTTTCTTGACCTTTTCCTTATATATTTCACTAACAATTTTTACAAAGAGCTCTATTCCTATATTTGGTCGACCTTCACGTTCGTAGAGTATGCGATTTTTACTTACATCATTTGGAGTAATATAAAGAGAATAGCATTCCGCAAGTTCATTTTGATTAGTAGTGTTTTGTTCATAGTTTTTACGACTGTTTACAACGTTGCAACGAATTTCAATAATATAGATTCCATCCCAATTGGAGTTGAAACGATCCTCATCCTTGTTTTTTCGTTTTATTACCTGTACGAGCAGATGAATGATAGCAGCCAGTTGTTTATTTATAGTAAATATCAATTCTGGATTGTCATAGGATTTATGATCTACCTGGCCGGCTCCTTTTTTGTATTTCTATTTGCTAGCAAACTTGAAAACACGCTTCTGACGAAATATTGGTTTCTGACCAACTGCTTTTATGTTATAATGAATGTTCTTTTTGCAATAGCATTTTTCATTCATAACAAAGGATCCAAGAAAATGTTTCCCCCCAAACTCCGTCCTTACCTAAACTAACTTACCATCCCATTTTATGTTCTTACTACAAGCAAACAACCCTTCAGGAATTTCCTTTGTGCTCTTTATGGGTACGCTGGGGATGCTTGTATTGACGATCGGCCTTATCCTTTTCATCATATTTCACCAGCGCAAAGTAATTCGCTATCAGCTGAGGCTACAGCAAATGGAACAGGAGCAACAGAAGATTCTTTTGAACGCCTCCATAAGGCTCCAGGAAGAAGAACGGCAACGGCTCGCGGCAGACCTTCATGATGATGCCGGTCCTCTGTTGGCTACGGCCCGGCTATACCTCAATGAAAACCTCGTTAATCAGGATAAGGCAACTCAATTGCAATCCATCTTCCAGGCCCGCCAGATCCTTGATGATACCATTCAGCTGATCCGCAATATCAGCCATAGCCTCATGCCGCCCACACTGAAAAACTTTGGTCTGGAATCGGCCGTAAATGATCTTTTTCAAAAGATCAGTGGATCGGGAACGATCAATGCCAGCAGCAGGTTTCACGAATACAAGGAACGCCTGAAACCTGAAAAAGAGCTCATTGTATTCCGTGTTGTCCAGGAATTGATCAATAATATTTTAAAGCACAGCAATTCAAGCTTTATTCACCTTACCCAAAACAATCATAACGGTTCTTTCCTCCTTCGCGTGCACCACGATGGCAGGGGGATCGTTCAAACCGATTTTGAAAAATTGAACAAAAGTAATGTTGGCCTGGGCTTGAAAAATATTAGCAGCCGGTTGAAGGTAGCACAAGGAAATATCCTCTTTGAAAAGGACTCTTCACAAACCTATTTTAAGATCACTGTAGAAATCCCTAGAGACGACAATTATGATTCATTAGCCGTTTAATCATAATTTTACGCACCATCAGAATTGTGTATATGGAAGTAATAAAAGTAGCGATAGCGGACGATCATAAGATTTTCAGGAAGGGCGTAATCCTTTCACTCCGGCCATTTACAAATATCAAATTCGTGCTGGAGGCTGAAAACGGTGATGAATTGCTGAATGGTATCGCCACTGCCGAACCCGATGTGATCCTGATGGACCTCCGGATGCCTGGCAAAGACGGAATTGAGGCTACAAAGATCATAAGCAAGCAGTATCCCAATATTCATATTATTGTACTCAGCATGTACGAAGACGAGCGCTTCGTTTCACACATGATGGAAAATGGTGCCAACGGCTACCTCTTAAAGAATGCTGAGCCACAGGAGATCCGCAGAGCCATCATGGATGTATTCGAAAAGGGATATTACCTCAATAATTTTGTGAACCGTATCCTGCTCAAGAAGTCCCACGCCAAACAGAAAGTAATTCCTTCCCTCAATAGCGAGATCACGCTTACAGACCGGGAAAGGGACGTGCTCCGGTTTATTTGCATGGAGTTTACCGCCCAGGAAATTGCTCAAAAAATGGAGATCAGCCCACGCACTGTAGAAGCCATCAAGGACCGCCTTATGGAACGTTTTGGAAGCAAGAATACAGCGGGTCTTGTCTTCTTTGCGGTCAAGAATAACCTTGTGGATTAAAGCCTGCATTTCTTGCCGGATTCCTGTCATTTCTACACTTATCGGGGAGGTTCCAAGGAACAAATTCCAGCGCGCTATTGCCCCGGTTGCTTTGGTATTTATTTTGAATTGGCTTCTTAAAACGAGCCAAGGTGAACAGAGACGTAACGAAAATGGCCACCCATGAAATCGAAGAGCAAATAACAGAGCTGGAGGAAGCATACGCCGCCGCGGTAAACCGTCAGGCGGATGTTAATGCTCTCAGTATTATTTGGCGCAGACTGAAGGAACTAAGAGAAGAGATGAAGAAACGAAAGTAATCGGCTTATTCCTGCGCTCGCCGCCCAATCCACTGACGGCGAACATTTCAATAAACCGCGCTCAAAACTAGGACACCACGGCCAAAACATTCAAACACTTCCCTTTGGTATTCTGCGCGGCGCTTGGCGTTTGATGTTTAATAAATCAGAAAGGCAGTCCAAAATGTTGCAGCCGCATTATCCAATAAGGCTTGATGATGATAAATACGGGCCCACAACGCGATCGAAAAGCTTTAAAAAGGAAACCTATCTAGTTATTTTTCAATGTTTTCAAGCGCATGTCCATTGATCGAAAAATCCTTTCTATTGATCGAAAGGGATTTTTAAAGCCCATGGCTGCAGTGCATCTTTGTGTCATCGAAAAAGGGTTATCCAATATCTGAGAAAAGTCAAAAGATCGAAACAAAAACCAGATCCTAAAGAAAAAACCAAAACGCATCCAGATCCTAAACAAAGACCACGGCCTAAGGAAAAACCAAAACCAAAGACAGGGAATCAACTTATTATAGCTTGATCCTTACCCTAAGCTTGAAAACTAAACCAACGGTGTGAACAGATTCAGCCGCCCGGTAAGCCCTGCTTACCAGGCGGTTTTTGTTTTTTAAGGGTTTTTTTGCCTCGATTTGCATATGTATCCCTACTGATTACCAGTGTGTCATAAAATCTTTTGGCAACGAAGTGATTTTACCTATTGCATTTATGGGGAAACACCTATTATCTTGCATCAAGAAGTACAAGTAAGAACACTGATCAGTTCGTCGCTTCATCCCTTAGTCCTAAGAAACCGAGTAATTTTTAACCCTTTTAAAACTTCGGTATGAAAAAGATCGCGTCATTAGTAAATGAACAAGTTGCAGAAACTTTAATCGTGTCTGTTATCCTTGCAGCTATCGTTACGGTTTGCGTGCTGTTCATCTAAAAGACTAAACACTAGTCCAAAATATTTAAGCCACTCCAACGGAGGGGCTTTTTTTATTTTCAAACAACAAGAAGGGGTTCGTTATGGAAGCCCTCTAAAAATTGTCAGCTGCCTTTACCATTTGAGCTCCAGCTTATTATCTTTCCGGTTGATGTCGGCCATCCTGTAAGACGGGTCAATTTCAACCGTCACCACATCCGTCAGGTGCCTCGACGTTGTGATCTCATATGTAGGGTGGGTCCACCTCCATTCTTCATACACTTTACGGCCTTCCTGACCTTCCTCCGAAGGCTTTTCTCCAAACATCAGGTTCAAGGGAACATAATGCCACTCGCTAGTCCCATCCCTGAATGTAATCTTCACATCCACCGGCATTGGCATCAGCCCAATGTTCTTTAGCCGGATACTGGTTGATCCATTGGCTTCGTAAAGACTATCAATGCCATAGTCGATCGTTTTTGTGGTATTTATCCAATATTCCCTATACCAGTCCAGTTTTATATTACTTACTTTTTCTGCCACACGGATAAAGTCGTTCACATTCGGATGTTTGAATCGCCAAAGCCTGTAGTATTCCAACAGGATGCGGTCACGGGCATCGGAACCAACGATATAGCCCAACTGCTCCATGAACACACCGCCCTTGGAATAAGCCGCATTGCTATAGGCATAGTTGGTATTGTAGTGATCGGCATGGGTTGTCATGGGCTCTTCACGGCCACTCTTTGCAAGGTTCAAATATCCTGTGTAGATCTGCTGATGAAGGGCGGGAGGCGCCATCGCGGCTGAATCAGATTTGCGCAGGGCTTCCGAATTATTCAGTAAGGTCTTCCTGCTCACTTGCTGGCGATAGTATTCCTCCACACGGTCGGTTGCCCATTCTGTAAAGCCTTCATCCATCCAAGGATATTCACTTTCATTTGTCGCCATCATCATTTGATACCAGGTATGCATCCATTCATGAAAAGCTGTTCCCAAACTTGGGCCGTTGATCATGGTACAATTCGGATATTCCATTCCTCCGTCACCACCATGTATAAACGAATATTGCTTATACGGATAATCTCCGAATGCCTTCTTTATGAAAGGGTACACCGTAACTGCCGCATCCGCCACGGCATTCCAAAGGGCATCCCAATTTTGCGCATATTTGTTGAAATCGTTTCCATAAGCCGCTTTCGCCTGCGGCGACATATTTTCAAAAGCTATTCTGGACGCCTGACCATTATAAATGACATTGATTGTGGGACCATTCGCGATCTTCCTTACCAGGTGCTTGTATTCAGGATCGGCGGCCCATGCAAAATCGTGCACATTGGGCGCAACAAAATGCCATGTCAGCTTATTACCGGCCGCGGATGTCTTCTTTGCACTCTTGTCTTCATATCCAAAACCCACTGCATTTGGATTAGCCAGGTAGCCGCTTCCACCAAGAAGGTAGTTTTTGTCGATTGAAATAGTTACATCATAGTCGCCCCAAACGCCATAAAACTCGCGTCCCACATAAGGTGTGGGATGCCAGCCTTCATAATCGTATTCACACATCTTCGGATACCACTGAGTCATTGTGTATCTTACCTGAGTTGAAGGATTATCCCTTCCACTCCGGCGAATCTGCAGCGGCACCTGGGCCGTCCACTCGAGGTCAAAAACCACTTTCGACCTTGGCAGTATAGGCTTGTCGAGGTTCACTTCCAGGATCGTTTCATGCATCTTGGTTTTCTGTGCACGTCCATCCATTTTTATGGAGCTGACGCGTTCGTAGCCAATTTCCTGCGGCGTTAAGTGTTCAATGCGGTCTTCCACTCTCGGATCCCAGTCCAATATATCATTTCCCTGCCGGTCTTTTCTCAAGGCTATCGTGCCCTGCCTGCGGCTGCGTACATCCATCATGCTGTTGGGCTGGAACGCATTCCAGTATAAGTGATAGAAGACCCGATCCAGGGTATCGGGTGAGTTGTTCGTATACTCCAGCTTTGCCTTTCCAGTGTACTGATTCGTTTCAACATTCATGTCGATGTTCATAGTGTACTTTACCCGCTGCTGCCACCGGTCGGGTTGAGCCATCAGGCTCATTGCGAGTAGGAGACAAAATGAGGTCAGTGATAATTTCATCATTGTTCTTGTACTTATACTTTATTTATTCAATAATAATGGCATGCCCTGATCGCCAGACAATAAAAAAGCAAACGAATTTCCGTGGCTCCGGGCAAAGATCGGCAAAGGTAGAGGATTCAATTGTCAACTCTGCTTCAACGCCAGTCTGCAAATAGTCAGGCGAATCAAATTAAAAGGCCAGTGTTTCGCGCAGCAGCCGGCCATTCTTATTGAAGAATAAATATTTTTTGCTGAAGTCGGTTCTGGCGATTTTGATGCGGTATTCTTCGGCGCCTCCGGGAAGATACACGACGGTTGTTTCTTTTACTTTCCAGTCGGCATATTTGCTCTTCTGAAAACCATCAACGATCTCGGGATTGAGTTTGTCAAAATCCCAATCTTTCTCCGTCTGTTTCCACTGTCCCTTGTTGTTAAAAGTTACATCATAGTGTGCACCCTTTGACATGAAAATTGCATGAACATTCACAACGTTATCGATAAACTTTACGCTGTCGGCGCCAGGGTATCGACTCGCAAAGCTGTCCTTTACCGGTTGTGGAATTGTCCGGAGCTGCGCGAAACCCGGATTGAGGAAGGCCGTAAGGATCAGGAAAGCACAGAGCGAAAAGAATGATTTCATCACGGAGATTTTTTAAAGCCTCAACAAAATTGATGCGAAAAAACTGAAAAACGCTCAGTCCTTTCCCGCCAGTATGATCACGATCTCACCTTTAACAGTTTTTTGTTGATAATAATTCAATACTTCCTGAAGCGATCCTCTTGTATGCTCTTCAAACATCTTCGATATTTCTCTACTCACGCAACAGGCCCTTTCGGCCCCGAAATATCTGATCAGGTCTTCCAGTGTTTTCAACAATCTTACAGGCGATTCATAAAAAATCATTGTTCGCTCTTCGGAGGTTAGCGCCGTGAGCAAGGTGTGTCTCCCTTTTTTCAGCGGAAGGAAACCTTCAAACACAAACCGGTTGGTAGTAAGCCCGCTGCTGACCAGTGCAGGCACAAATGCGGTAGCGCCCGGA
>DATMHB010000768.1:0-2396 GCA_035555175.1 Flavisolibacter sp.
AAACCAATGGGGTTGCGGCGCTTTGGGGCATGGAAATTGAGCCTCACCCTTAATGGAAAACAAAAAATCTTTTACCATCGATTATAATGGAAAGAGGGCTCATTGTGTCGATCTTGGCGACAGCTACATGATCCAGCTTACCTACAAACCCGTTTATGTGCGGATGATCACAGATGATAATGGAGTTGAACACTGGATCGAGGAAGAAGACCGAAGAGAGACGCCGCTGGCGCAAGAGCTGGGGAAGTTGATAAGGAAACAATATTTGGACTGAGGCGCATCATTACTTTGCCAACCAAGTTTGGCCTGCTACTTCGCGGCAAGTTCAAAGCCAATGGTTGTTGCCAGCCGATCGAATGCCGAACATACATCAATGAAATAACAAAGCCCCTGCAATGGGGCTTTGTGGTGTGGGGCGGGATCGAACCGCCGACACAAGGATTTTCAGTCCTTTGCTCTACCGACTGAGCTACCGCACCTTCATTCCGGTGGACGATGCAGCATCTTTATTTCAGCGCATCATCCGCACCTCGCGACTCAAAGCTACTGGTTGGACCAGTAGCGTATTGGGGGCAGCAAAAATAGGGTTTTCTTCTAAAAATCGACCGTGGTCATCCAAAAACTTTCAGATAATTGTGCATGTATCGTCGCAGCGCATTCACGCCGCAATCTCCTATACATCAGTTTCCGTACACACTCAGGAACTTGATCCGCATGATCTTCAGCTGCTCCCAATTATAATTGCCTTCCGAAAGTTCCTCCTGCGCTACCTGCAATGAAGAAGTTTCGCAGCCCTTAAAATATTCCAGGATCTCCTCCTGTTCGTATTCATCGAGCATCTGGTCGATCGCATAATCGAGGTTCAGCTTCGTACCACTTGCCGCAATTGTTTCCATTTCTTCCAATAGGTCGTCAAGCCGCAATTCTTTGTTTTTTGCAATCATTTCCAGCGGGATCTTCTTATCTACCTGCTGAATAATGTGCACTTTATTGCCGCTTTTGTTCACTACGCTCTTCATCACAAAATCGTCCGGACGTTCAATATTATTTTCCTGCACATAACGGGCAATCATCTCGATGAACGGCTTCCCATATTTCAACGCCTTCCCTTTGCTCACGCCCTGGCATCTTGCCAATTCATCCATGTTGGTAGGATACATCGTTGCCATGTCCTGCAATGAAGTCTCCAAAAAAATCACAAAGGGAGGAAGACTTTTTTTCTTCGCTTCTTTCTGTCGCAGTTCTTTCAGCATTTCAAACAGCTTCTCGTCTGTAGAAGCAACAGTCGAAGTATCTTCTCCGTCTTCATCGTCTTCATTGGCCTCTTCATACAAATTGTTCAGCACAATCTTGAACGATTTCGGCTTTTTCAAAAACTCCTGTCCCTTCCTCGTAATCTTCAGCACACCGTATTCTTCGATATCCTTGTGCAACAGGTCTTCGAGGAGCAACTGGCGAATGAGTGAATTCCAGAAATGGTCGGGGCGTTCTTTTCCAATTCCAAATTCCGCAAGTCCTTCATGCCTGAACATCTTGATCTGTGGTGTCAACTGGCCAATGATGATCTTCACTACATAATCTGTTGCAAACCGTTCGTCGAGTGCGCCGATCACCTGAAGTGCCTGCACTACGCATTCCTTTGCTTCAATTTTTTCTTTGGGGTTCGTGCAATTATCGCAGTGGCCACAATTCTTCTCGGTATATTCCTCACCGAAATAACTCAGCAGGATCTTTCTTCTGCATACGCCGCTTTCAGCATATGCCACCGATTCGTTGATGAGCTGCGCACCCACCTCTCTTTCGCTGAGGGGCTTGTCGCGCATCAGGTGCTCCAGCTTTGAAACATCCTTGTGAGAATAATAAAGAATACATTTCCCTTCCAGTCCATCGCGGCCGGCACGACCTGTTTCCTGATAATAATTTTCAATTGACTTGGGAATATTAAAATGGATCACGAACCTGATGTCGGGTTTGTCGATGCCCATACCAAAAGCGATGGTGGCCACGATCACCTGCACGTCTTCATTCAGGAACTGGTCCTGTCGCTCGGCGCGAAGCTTTGAGTCGAGGCCCGCATGATAAGCAACCGCCTTGATGCCATTGGCCATGAGCATGTCAGCTAGTTCTTCGGTTGTCTTCCTGTTCAGCGTATAAATAATGCCGCTTTTCCCCTTGCTTTGTACAATGAATTTGGCAATACTTTTCAGTGTATCTTCTTTCTTGATCTTGGGAAGGATCTCGTAATAAAGATTGTCGCGGTTGAAAGAAGAAATAAAAATCTCGGGTTCTCTTAACGCCAGGTTCTTCACGATATCACTCTGCACTTTCGGGGTGGCGGTGGCGGTGAGGGCGATCACGGGGGCATGCGGATTGATGCCTTCCATCATGTCGCGGAG
>DATMHB010000769.1:0-3595 GCA_035555175.1 Flavisolibacter sp.
CCGCCCATTTGGATTTTGACTTGGGCTTTTTACGATTGGCGTCGATCTTGGCCAATATCTTATCATGGTTGATGATATAATTCTGGATAACGAACTGCAATGCGAGCGTAATGATATTCGATACTGTATAATACCACGTCAAACCCGACGGCAGCTTATTGAAAATGAATAAGAGAATGATCGGGAAGAAATAAGGCATATACTTCAGCACGGGATTGTTCTGGTCCGGCGTCATGCTCATGCTATACAGTGAAATAAGAAAACTGGTGAGTACAGCCGTGATCGTAAAGAGGCTTACGTGGTCGCCATAGAACGGAATGCTGAACGGTAAATTGACCACCGAATCATATTGGGAAAGGTCGTCCGCCCAAAGGAAATGCTGTCCTCGCAGCGCCACGTTGGAATTAAAAAAACTATAGAGTGCAAAAAAGATCGGGATCTGCAAAAGCGCGGGTATACAGCCCCCCAATGGATTCACGCCTGCTTCGCGGAATAATTTCATTTGCTCCATGCTGATCTGCTGCTGGTCGCTTCCATACTTTGCTTTCAGCTGTTCGATCTCAGGCCGAAGCACTTTCATCTTCGCTCCGCTGAGGTAACTGGAATAGGTTAACGGTGAAATAAGCAGACGGATAAACAGGGTCAGCAAGAGGATTACAATTCCAAAATTAGATGTGAACTTAGAAAACAGGTCGAATATCGGAATGATGATCCACCTGTTGATGTATTTCACAAAAGCAAACATGCCGCTTCCCAGGTTCACCATGCTTTCCATGTCGTTACCATACTGCTTCAGCGTTTTGAAATCGGTCGGGCCATAATAAATGGCCAGTGGAATGTTGGCTTTTGCCGCGTTATCCAACTGGATCTTCATATTGGCAGAAGCCTGTACCACTGTTTTCTGGTCTGTATTGCCAGGGGCCACCCAGCTTATGTTGCCGGAAGTAAAATTATTTTTTGCGATAAGCGTCGTGTTGAAAAATTGCTGTTTTACAGCCACCCAGTTGACCGGCTTCTTGAATTCTTCACTACTGCTGCTGATCGCTGAGCTATGATCATAGTCTCCGTTCTCCCTGTAACCGATCTGCGACTGCTGCTTTTCATAGCTCAGGTCTTTCTGCTGTTTTACTGCCCTGTTCTGCCAGGTAAGCAGCAGGGTATTGTTGGAAAGCAGCTGGTTCACACCATTGATCTGAATGTTGAAATCGATCATGTAATTCGGGCGAACCACAAACTGGTGCACAATGGAATTTCCATCCGGCGACTGCAGTGTGAAATTTACAGTCTGGGATCCGTCAGGATTTTGAACAGGCTGCCCGCCGGAAAAATAAAAATCCGTAATATCTCTAGTCTGATTATTGCCGGTAATGACCGGATACGTGATCTTGTCAAAATCACTGGCCGCCAATTTTACGTTCGTGCTGTCTGGCCCCTTGAACTTTTTCAATTCAACCCACTTCGGCTGGCCGCCTTTGTTGGTAAAGGCAATCTTGATCAGGTCATTTTCCGCGGTGAATACCTGCTCTGTTCCATGGGTCTGGAATTTTCCTGAATCCATGCTATTCTTAATGGAGTCGGCCGCCAGTGAATCCTTCAGGACGGCCATTGGGTCGGGCTTCGGTTGCTTTGCTTTCGCTATCGAATCGAGCCTGGCCTTTTCCTTCTGGTATGCCGCCTGCTGCTGGCTGTTATAGTAAAAGAAACCAAAGAAAAGAAGCGCCAGGATAATAAAACCAATTACGGTATTACGGTCAAAATTCATTTGTGATCAGTATTAAGGTCGGGCAGAAAGCCATAAAGCTTTTTTTCCTGCCTGCTTTGAAAGGCGGCAAAGATAATCAGTTCCGTGGCTGAAGTTCAGTTTTCAAAGAATTTAGGGTTTTAGGCAACAGGGATGCCGCCACGCCGGGATAAAGCACCGGGTTACTGACCATCGCTCTCGCTCAGTTCTCTTTTCCTTCGGTCAGATCATTTCGCTTTGCAATAGTGGATTCTTGCTTACCGCTTTCTGTTCGTTAAAACTTTTTGCCGCACCTACAAATTGAACGAAGAGGGGATGCGGGTTCTCGACCGTGCTTTTAAGTTCGGGGTGGTATTGGCATCCGATAAAGAAGGGATGGTGACTGATCTCCATCAATTCCACAAGGCCGGTCTCGGGGTTGCGGCCGCTGGCGATCATGCCATTGCTTTCATATTGGTCGAGGTACCTGTTATTGAACTCGTAACGGTGACGATGACGTTCCGTGATATGTGTAGCTCCATAGATCCTATGCGCAAGCGAATGTTCCCTGATCTCACAGGGATAGGTGCCCAGCCGCATAGTACCGCCCTTCGCCGTGATCTTTTTTTGGTCTTCCATCATATCGATCACAGGCTCGGAAGCATTAGCATCCATTTCAGACGACTGCGCATCTTTTATGCCGAGCACATTGCGTCCATATTCGATCACCGCCATTTGCATACCCAGGCAAATACCAAAAAATGGCAGGCCGCTTTCCCTTGCATATTTTACCGCAGTGATCTTGCCCTCAACACCCCTGTGTCCGAAGCCGGGCGCCACCAGCAGGCCGTCGAGAGTGCCCAGCTTTTCGCTAACGTTTTCCGCCGTTATGAATTCAGAGTGGATAGAAACCACCTGCACTTTGCATTCATTCATGGCACCGGCATGCACGAAAGCTTCCAGAATGGATTTATAAGCATCCTGCAGTTCAACGTATTTTCCGATCAGGCCAATGGTAATTTTGGCCTTGGGATATTTTAGTTTGTCGAGGAATTCTTTCCATTTGGAAAGCTCGGGCTCGTGGTATTGCGTAACATTTAATTTTTTCAATACGATGAGGTCGAGCTTTTCATTCATCATCAGCAACGGCACTTCATAAATGGTGCTGGCATCAGGCGCTTCGATGACGGCCTCAGCTTTTACATTACAAAAGAGGGCGATCTTTCTTTTCAATTCAATCGTGATCGGTTCTTCGGTGCGGCATACAATGACATCAGGAAAAACGCCGCTTTCGCTCAGCATCTTCACCGAGTGCTGCGTTGGTTTGGTCTTCAGCTCCTTCGCAGCTTTAAGGTAAGGGATCAGCGTGAGGTGCACAACCAAAAGGTCCTCCTCGGGCAACTCCCATTGCAGCTGACGGATCGCTTCTATGTAAGGAAGAGATTCGATGTCGCCTACCGTGCCGCCGATCTCCGAAATAATGATATCGTATTCGTTTTTCTGGCCCAGTAAAACAATCCTTCTTTTGATTTCATCGGTGATATGCGGAATTACCTGCACAGTTTTTCCGAGAAAGGCCCCTTCTCTTTCCCTATTGATCACGGTTTGGTAGATGCGCCCCGTGGTAACATTGTTCGCCTGCGAAGTAAAAATGTTCAGGAAGCGTTCGTAGTGTCCAAGGTCAAGGTCGGTCTCAGCCCCATCTTCGGTAACATAGCATTCGCCATGTTCATAAGGGTTGAGGGTACCCGGATCTACATTAATATAAGGATCGAATTTCTGAATCGTTACTCTAAGTCCCCTCGCCTGCAGGAGCTTAGCCAAAGAGGCGGCAATAATGCCTTTCCCTAAAGAAGAAGTAACACCGCCGGTAAC
>DATMHB010000770.1:0-3957 GCA_035555175.1 Flavisolibacter sp.
ACAAGCTGCCTGGCACCAATAAACATCATTACATTATGTACCTTATTGCCAAGCCGCAGCGCGTCCCACCTGCTCGAATTCTGGCTGCGGTCGCTCAGTTCAAGACCGTATTTTTCCAGGGAATAATAATCCTGCGCTCCCAAATCCTTTACCCATTGTTGCTTTCCCCTATACATCACAAAGCTGCCGATGTCCATATGGGAATGATTGGTTTGAAGGGTCCCACCCTTAAGTCCGACAAAGATCTCGTCATCGCCGCCCCAATGATTTCTCAAAATAGCAACCGGTGTTGTGCCCTGACCCACATACAGCCTTTTTTGTGGCCTGGTCATTTGAGAGAATGGGTGTGCAGGCGCCCATAGCAAAACCGAAGGCAGATAGCGCACATCGAACATGTCTTCTTCTGATGTATGCTGCTTTTTCATGTAGTCCAGCTTCGCGGCTTCACCCCAGAGCATGGCATGATTTCCCGTTTTGTTCGCAAACCAAAACATTGGAAAGGAAAAAGTGTAACCAAAAAAGCAATCAGAATAAGCAAAGCAGCCAAGGTCCTGGGTGGACATTTGCAGGATGTACTCGGGAGTAGACATAAAACCCCGGTGCTCCGCGAGTCCAAATGATGTGCCGTATATTTTTTCAAGCACGTTGATCAAAAGCAGGTTGTATGTTGTGCCATAATTCCAGTATGAGTAGCCCTCCGGATAATTGCCATCAGGCAAATACTCTTTCATCGCTACGTCCTTAACGAGGTTGATGGACCTGTTGATGATCTTACGCGCGAGTTCTGGCTTGCGGTGATAGATGGCGAGCGCGCCGATAGCCATCGAAGCATTGCACACCGAATTCCAATTATTTTTTTTCTTCAGCCAGCTGTAGTTCACGGGGCTTGACGCCGTTTCCGGCATCGATTCATAAAGACCTTTTTTTATTATGGCCTGTTCGATAATGCTTCTGCTTTTGCTGTCTAAATAATCGTACAGCCAATCATATCCGATGGAAACAGCTGTGGTCATCTCGGCATCATCGAGGAAATGTGCGGGATGCCAGCTATTAAAGCTGCACACATTTTGTAATTCTTTTTTCGCCCTTGCTGCATAGCGTTCGTCACCGGTCATGCGCCAGGCATAAGAAAGATAATAGATGTACGTCAGGGCGGTGCGGGATATGCTCAACATCCGGTCGCCTGTAAGTTCAGGTTGAAGCAACGGCCGGTCAAGGAATTCATCGCATTTGTGCAGGATGGTGCGATGGATGGACGTCAGAAATTCGTCTGAGTCGATCTTTTTTTTCAGCGCCATCTCTTCCCCTTTCATCATAAAAAGTCTAGGGTGCATTGCCGGCACGCCGGATAAAGGCCGTTCCTGCGCGTGCGCTGGAAAAAAAACTGTCAAAAGAAAAACTGAAATCACCAATGCAAAATATTTTCGAGTAGACGGCATATAGTTGAAATGAAATAAAGAAGGAGGATACAATAAGCAAAGCGGCCTCAATGCGGCCGCTTTGCCTTTATGAATTCATAACGTCACCGACTAAAATCTAAAATTCAATCCGATCCTTGTAAACGGACCATCATATTCCAGTTCATAAACACGGGTAGCATTTCCCATATAGGTAAATGACTGACTGTTTAGCAAATTAACGGCTTCGGCGTACACCATCCATCGGTCTGTGATCTTATAGGATGCGTTAGCGTCCAACTGCCACCGGGCACCCACCCACAGGTCTTCTTCCTTATTAGATCCGAGGGCTGTGATGAATTTGCCATTATAGTTGGCAGATCCCTGGAGCGTCACCTTCCTGGTTACATAACCAAGGGCCACATTGGCGGTATTATCTGCCTGTCCGGGAAGACGGAGCTTGCCTCGCTTTTGATCCGAAATAGCATTGGAGTGGGTATAGGTGTAATTGCTTGTAAACACCAGGTTCTTTAAAAATCCCGGAAGAAAGGTTAACGTGCTGTTGTACGTAAGCTCAACTCCAATAACGTCTGCAGCCTTTCCGTTCCTTGGTTCTCTCAGCACGAACTGTTCCGTTGCACCATCGCTATAATAGGGATTGCTCGGATCGGTGATCGGACCTTCGCTGAGATATTGGAACCTGTTGATGTGTTTATAAAAAATGCCTCCTGATAATAATCCCACATTCTTCATGTACCGTTCAAAAAGCAGATCCAGGTTATTTGCATATGCTGGCTGGAGGTTGGGATTTCCTTTTTCTATTTTCGACAGATCGGTGTTTACGCTTAGCGTAGGCATGATGCTTGGAAAATTAGGCCTTGAATATCCTGTTGTCCATGCGGCACGGAGGATGGTATTCCTCGAAAGGTCGTACTTGAACTGAAGATTGGGAAGCACCATCAGATAATTGCGCGAAGAATCGCCCGGTGTTTTCCTGTACGCGTTGTATACCGGCGCGGTAGTTCCGGGCTTCTGTCCTCCATTCACATCCGGGTTTGCATCCTTGTCATAGCTGAATATTTTATTGGCTTTATATTCTACATGCGTGTTTTCAACGCGCACGCCAAAAAGCATCATCAGCTTTGTAAACTGGATCTTGTTCATCACATATCCCGCTGTGACATTTTCATGAGCATCGTAAAAAGCCTGATCGGCGTTCAGCGAAGTCTGGTATTGATTCAAAACGAATCTGTCGGGCCTGCTTTTAATAAATGCCTGAATAGCATTTACATTGGCTGCCGGTCCAAAATTGAGATGGTTATCCAGGAAGTGATCAGAAACGTTGTTGGCCTGCAGGAATCGCGGCAAACGGGTGTCACCGTAATCAGGACTGTTCTTATCCGTGATGGTCGCAATGCTTGAAACCGTTGCGGACGCAGGGCGGTGATGCTCATTATGCATGAACTTGCCTTTCAAGCCAAAGGACAGGGACGAAGCATATTTTTTAGAGATGAAATAGTTCTTGGTGGCATTGAACCTCGCCGTGATGTTGGTGCCGTTCGTGATGTGATCGTTGTTGTCCACGGTATAAAAATTAAACCGTGAAGGATCATCGGGAGGACCTCCGAACAGTGGCGCATACAGATAATAAGAGCGTAAGAACTTGTCGGTATAAGAAGGCATTTCGGCCACAACGGTTTTGCTCGGGATCTTGATCGGAGCGCCCGAACCGTTATCAGTACCAGCGATGTTGCCGTTATTGGCTCTCCAGTCAGGATTTTGAAATCCGTATTGACCATTGATCGCGTCCTTCCTGCTCTTTGAGTAAAATGCACCTCCGTCAATCTGCCAGGATCCGATAGTACTCTCTCCTTCCAGATTCAGATTATAATTTGTCGTCCATATATGCTGGTAAGTCGTCTGGACAATATTCTGAATGCGGTCTGTGCCGATCTTGCCCTCGCCGCGGTCATAAAAAGCGCCGCGATACCTGTAACGGTTACGGTAACGGGTGTCCTCTTCCTCACGCTTATTGTACATGCTGCTTAGTGTAAATCTTGTTTTTACCGTAGGCGCATAATCGAGTGCAAGCGTGCCGCCGTAACGTGTCAGCCTTCCCTGCTGGTAACGATAGCGAAAGTCTGTCGGCAAATAAACTCCTTTTTTCCCGTCTATAGGCGTGCCTGCACTATTCACGATATCCCTCGGCTGCCATGATTGAGCCTCGAGACGGTCATAACCATTGTAAGTATTATAATAGCTGGCGTTGGCTGCAACTCCAAAGCGCCCGTCCCTGTTTTTCTCGCTTGCTGCGAAACGCTTCGAATAACCCAGCTTTGTGTTGAGCAGCGCTTTTTGACGAAGTACATTGTAGCCCGAGCCAATATCGATCACCGTTTGCGACTTAAGCATCCTGGCTATACCGGTACGCATGTTGATAATGCCCGCAATGGCATCTCCGTCATTCGAGGGCAACAATGTTTTTTGCACTTCCATCGAGGAAAGTATGTCGGCTGGGATTACATTGAGTGCAGCGTTTCTTTTGCCATCATCCGTAGCG
>DATMHB010000771.1:0-2596 GCA_035555175.1 Flavisolibacter sp.
AGGATATCCAGGGCGGGGCCGGCGATCGGATTGTAATTCGGACGAAACAGGATCTGATGCACATCTGCGTGTACATAGGGACGGCTGCAGAAAGCAGGGTCCCACGTGGAGCGCTGATCCCATGTAAGGCCGCCGTCAACAGTTTTATAAATTTCTATTCCACCAATATAAAGTGTGCCACTGTTCGAGGCATCTTTTGGATCGATCGCAAGACAAAGGTCATAATCGCCCTGGCCTCCTGTAAAATCTTTGGTTGATTTTCCCTGCGTACATCGCGGGGGATTATTTACCATTGACCATGACGCCATCACATTCGGCGGCGTGTCGTCGGCAATGGTTGTTTTTATTATTTTTTTTATCGCCGTTGAATCACCGAAATCTTCGGTGACGAGAGCATACACATCCCAATAGGCATTAGGATTCGCCGCAACAGCGATCCTTCCTTCTCCTGCAGCCGAGAGATAGATCGCGTCCCAGGTAGAACCTCCATTACTGGAACGATAGATACCACCATTGCCCGAATGATTGCCCATGGTTGCGAAAACATAATTGTAGACAAACTCGAGATCGGAGCCTTCGTTTGTACTGCCGCCTCCAACGCCATTTCCCAACACTTTTGTCCAGGTATTGCCAAGGTCAGTGGACCTTTGGATGCCTCCGGTTTTTGTGGTAGCGATCAACGCAGGACCAACGCCGCAACAAACGTATTTTATGTCCATAACATAATAGAAGTCGGGGTTATTAACTGTGGACGGCAGGGGCGCCCAGCTAACACCGCCGTCAAGACTGCGGTAAATGCCATTTCCCCTGATCCCATCTGTATTGTACCATCCTTCGCCGGTTCCAAAGAACATGAGGTTGCCGCCGGAGCTAAACGGGTGTTGGGTGATGCAGGTGATGGCCATGTTGTCAAATGCATCACTCACCTTGGTCCACACCGGTGTTGCCGCCGCGATGTTATCGGTCGTCCATAAGCCGCCGCCGACACCTGCAGCCCACACCTTGGGATAATCAGGGTCATAACGGTCATCAAAAAAAATGGCCCTTGTTCTTCCTCCAACATTGTTGGGCCCACGTTCCGACCAGTTGATGCCGGGAACGGGGCTTTGGATACCCAGGGGGTTCTGTTGTTGAAACCGCTGCAGTTGTATGCTGCGCGCGAGATCCAGTCTTTCCGTTGGCACCGTGTGCGTGAATGGATCCATCGTCCTTTCAATTTCTTCCCTAAGGAGTTGGCCAGGCATATTATACTCCGCTATTTCTCCTTTCAGGGGTTTTACGGGGGCAATGTTGGAAGGGGGCTCGCGGCGCAAGCCAAACAGCAAATAAAAAAAACCAGCAAGGATGCTGATTGCAAGGAAATACAACTTCTTCATACAATTAGTTTAGGAGGTGACTAAATGTTTATGAATAAAATTGTACGGGCAATATTACTACGGGATGGTAAAATTACATTATTCAGAAAAAATGTCCTTGCAAATAGTTCGGGGGAAAATCCAAACTTCCATGTTAGCACATCGATAAAATCATAACCTTTGCAATGAGATGGCTGATCAAAGATTACATACAAAGGTTTTACAACTTAAAGATCAAAAGTCAATCCGGCACATGCCGGAAAAGCGCGACGATGACGCTTGTCTTCTTTCTCATGATGAATTTTACCTGCTCGCGTTGAATCTCATTCTCAGCCAACAGAATAAGTATACTATCACTTAAAAATGACCTCGATGAACGCACGCTTTTATTTTACTTCGCTCCTTTTTTCAACCGCATTTTTTGTTTCCTGCAATAATTCAGAGTCAGGATCCAAAACCCATTCCGATTCAACAAATGCTAACAGCGGCGAGGCTCCGCTGAGAGAAGAAAACGTAACGTATACGGCCGACACCACCACCATGAACGGATTTGTGGTGTATAGCGACAGCATCCAGGGCAAGCGCCCCGCCGTGCTGGTCGTGCACGAATGGTGGGGCCTGAACGATTATCCGAGGGAGCGCGCCCGACAGCTGGCAAGAATGGGTTACATCGCAATGGCAGTTGACATGTACGGCAACGGGAAAACAGCCAATGATCCCAAGGAAGCCCAGGCATTAGCCACGCCTTTTTACAAGAATCCTCAGCTGGCGAAGACGAGGCTGGATGCCGCTCTCGCAAAGCTTAGATCTTATGCACAGACTGATACAAGCAAAGTAGCAGCCATTGGCTATTGCTATGGCGGGTACGTCGTGCTCAATGCTGCGAAGCTTGGAAGTAACGTTAATGGCGTGGTGAGCTTCCATGGCGACCTCTCGGGCGTTGCTCCTGACAAGAACCTGCTCAAGGCAAAGGTGCTGGTTTGCCACGGCGCGGATGACAAATTTGTAAGCCAGCAGGTAGTGGATCAGTTCAAACACCAGATGGACTCGGTCGGTGCTGATTATTCTCTAAAAATTTATCCGAATGCGACGCATGCCTTCACCAATCCGGCATCGACGGCAAATGGAAAGAAATTCAACATGCCTATCGCTTTTAATGCAGAAGCGGACAGGAACTCATGGAACGACATGAAGGACTTTTTCGGAAGGATCTTTAAGTAATTTTTGTACTCAATAAAAAG
>DATMHB010000772.1:0-8155 GCA_035555175.1 Flavisolibacter sp.
CAATGATGTCTACACCGAGGCGCTCAAGCTCCAATGCCAGTGTTACTTTCTCGGAGGTATTGAGCTTGCAGCCGGGAACCTGTTCGCCGTCGCGCAAGGTGGTGTCGAAGATGAAAATTTTGTTGTCTGCCATAATCATGAAATTGTTTAATGTCGGGAGTTGAGAAAGCCTAACTAAGCTAGGCAGATGAGGGCGGCCGGCGAAAACAAAATATGGGGCCTTTTACATCGGTAAAATGGGTCGATATCGCCCAAACCCCTTGCTGGGACAGGGTTTTAGCCCAGGCATTTTATGACGGCTAACCGGCCCCCTGCCAGGGCGTTTTAACCTATTTATGGCAAAAAAACGTACTGGGATCGATATAAAGGGCGGGCCGAAAGGAAGCTGAAGTGATGAGCTGGCTTCGGCGCGGGCCCCGGGGCCCCTATTTTTATGGTTGAGAGGTAGCGTTTCGGGAACGTTTTATTTGGGTATTTTTCCTGATCAAATCGCATATGGAATATATTCTGGGAACTGACATCGGTACCGGCAGTGTAAAGACCGTTATCCTCGACTTTTCGGGGAAAGTGCTTGGCGGAACCCACCAGTATTATCCTACTTTAAATCCCCAACCCGGTTGGCAGGAACAGGACCCCGACACCATCTTTAACGGATTCATCAATTGTATCAGGGAAGCAATTGGGCAGATGGGCGTGGCGCCGGTAGCCGTTGCATTGAGCAGTGCCATGCACAGCCTTATGGCGGTTAACGATGAGGGCGCGGCCATCTCGAGGCTTTTACTTTGGTCGGACAACAGGAGCGCATCCATTGCCGATGAACTAAGGAATTCCAACCTTGGTCGTTCCATTTATGCAGCCGGCGGTGCACCGATTCATGCAATGACCCCTATCTGCAAGCTTGCGTGGTGGAGGCAACACGACAATCAGCTATTTCAAAGGGCGTCTAAATTTATTTCTATAAAGGAATACATCTGGTGGCGGCTTTTTGGTGAATACAGGATCGATTATTCGCTGGCATCAGCTACAGGTCTCTTCGATATCGGTGCCTGCTCCTGGAATGATGCCGCACTTTCTTTTGCGGGTATAGAACCGCGACAGCTTTCCGAGCCCGTGCCTGTTTCGTATAGAAATGCGCATATCCATACCCGCTATGCGAAACACATGCATCTGGATGCAACAACCCCGTTTGTTATCGGCGCAAGCGATGGTTGCCTGGCTAATGTGGGAACACAGGCACTGACGCCCGGCACCGCTGCCATTACTATTGGCACAAGTGCAGCGGTGCGCATTGCGCGGCCCGAACCGATCCGGCAATTTTCTTTCATGCCGTTCAATTACATGCTGGACGAAAATAATTTTATTTGCGGAGGGCCGGTGAACAATGGCGGCAATATTCTCGCATGGTCCACTAATACTTTTTTTTCTTCCGATACTTCCACCGGTTATGATCAGGTCTTTAAAAAAATAGAAAACGTTCCGGCAGGTTGCAATGGTCTAGTGTTCCTGCCCTATCTGAATGGTGAACGGTCGCCTGTTTGGGATGAAAGGACATCGGCGCTGTTTTTTGGGATAAAACCGCAACACGACGCCGCACATTTTTTGAGAGCTAGTATCGAAGGTGTATGCTTCGCACTGCGCCAGGTGCTCCTTCTGCTCGAAGGTGCATCAGGGCCCATCCACGAGATCCATGTAAGCGGAGGCTTCGTTCATTCAAACCAATGGGTGCAACTGCTTGCAGATATCACAGGTAAGCGCCTCGTTGCCCATGGTACAGAAGATGCTTCGGCCGTTGGTGCGGCCTATCTCGGCTTAAAAACAATGAAGGTGGTGGCGAGTTATTCGTCTCTTCATCATGCTCATTCGCGGCAATTTGAGCCGGACAGAAAACTCGGCGCGATTTATGAAAAGAATTGGAGCGTATTTGAAAAGCTGTATCCGCTTTTGAAAGACCTGATGCATCAAAACTGATTTGATCACAAGTAAAGATTTCCATAAGCGATATGACGTATGAGCAGCTCGCATACCAGGAACTCACTGTATGGCAGAAGCAAATGATGCGCAAGCCCACGCTGCTCAACAGGCTTTCCAAACGCATGCAGGCAAAAATAAATAGCTATATCCCGGAGAAGATACACAAAGCGGTGACTTCGGCCATTAAGCAAATGATCAGAGGAGTTTTGTTTGGTGCGAAGCTCACCACAAAGCCACCGGCCGCCGTAGGTTCCCTCCTTGAAACCGAAGAAAAAATAAAAAAGCTGATCACAAATTATCAGCACACCGCCGCTGCGGAAGGAGGCATTACGGGCGCCGGCGGCATTTTGCTGGGCCTTGCTGATTTTCCCATCCTCATTGGGATCAAAATAAAAATGCTGTTCGATATTGCCGCATTGTATGGGTTTGATGTGAAGGAATATAAAGAGCGCCTTTACCTGCTCCACATTTTTCAGCTCGCATTCAGTAGTCAGGAGCACCGGCGTGAAGTGTATCAGCAGATGAACAACTGGAGCGTTCAAAAACAAACGCTTCCCGAGGATATCCATGATTTTGACTGGAGGAATTTTCAGCAGGAATACCGCGATTATATCGATATCGCAAAAATGGCGCAGCTCATCCCGGGCATTGGAGCAGTAGTGGGCGTTGTCGTAAATTATAAATTGATCAGCAAGCTGGGATCGACGGCAATGAATGCATACCGCATGCGGCTCTTCAGCGTATAAGGTCCAACGAAAATTGGTGTCGCGCAAAACGGCTAAACGTGCAAAGAGGTAATCTGAAAGCCGTCGATGCTATGCTGCGGCTTTGAATTTCTCTCCGCATTTTCTGCTGCCTTTGCCGGCTCCGCGAAAACTTTCAATTCATGGAAAAAGGAAATGTAAGATCACGCATATGGCAGCCCCACACATTGTGTTCAGGAAATTGACGGCGTTATTTCCCAGCATTCCTCTTCGTTCCAGGCTTGCACCCAGCACCGAGTCGGCGAGGTTGCCCACGGTTCCTGCGATGATGATCCAAAAAAATGCGGGGCTCCATCCAAAACCAAGAACGTAGATCAACGCAATAATGGCACTGGCACCCAATCCAAAAAGCAATCCTTCATAACTCACTACGCCGTTTAATCCTCTTTCGTCTTTCTTCAATGAAAGAATATTAAAAAATCTTTTGCCGTATACCGTTCCCAATTCAGACGAGATGGTGTCGGCAGCTGCGGAAGAAAATGCGGCGGCAATGATCAAATGAAATACTACGGCAAGTGAAGGATACATCCATGCAAATGCACCGGCCAGCGCAGCAAGTCCGCCATTCGCGACCACCTGTCCTGCATCGCGTCCACGCTTTCTTTCCGCCACGCCCATCGTTTCTTTCATCTTTCTGTGCCATGAGGTGGCCATAACGGCCGGAATAAAAAATCCGGCCAATAAGCTTACGCCGGTGAGTCCTGCCCCCTGAAAAAGAAGAAAGGCAATAACACCACCGCTGAATGCGGCGGCGATCGTAAGTTTTTTCAAGCCGATACTCAGGCCGATACCTGCGGTAAGCAAAAGCAGGAGGATGTAATGATCTGTATGCAAGAGATAAATGTAAGCGCTGCAGATTAGCATCATTGAACCCTGACGATCTTTTTTGTCAGCACCTTATCGTCAAACACAGCGCGCACCACATAGGTGCCCGATGGATAAGCACTCAGATCGAAGCTGTAATATGTGAACGCCTGGTTGCCAACTGATATTTCAGCCAGCTTCTGACCAACGGCATTCAATAGTTGTATGCCTTTCAATTTTGTGGGCTGCGGATAAAATTGAACAGCGATCCTGTCACGTGCCGGATTGGGTGTGACAAGGAACCCCTGACTCTTCAAATTCGGATTGATCGAAACCGTGCGCAGGTTGATATCGTCAAGATAAATATTGTTTTCATATCCCGTAGTATTCCGGAAACTGACAAGGAGATTATTCATACCTATATAAGCGCCAAGATTGATAGAGTCTTTTCTCCATTCCGATGAAGCAGGAACAAATGCATTCGCAACTGTTGTTTTGGCGGTTACGAGCGAACTGCCCCACTTCTTATATAAGCTGTTGTAGCTCTTTCCGCAATCGGTGCTAATGAGCACCTCCAAAGTGTCCCATGTATATCCTGCTGTATTCGTTGCCGTAAAGGTTGCGGCTGCCACCTGGAAGGAAAGGAAAGCGGAATCAAGGCCGGAAGAAATATTCAGTGTAGGCAAACGCAGATCATCCTTCTGACCTATGTCTTCATAATCATAATTATTGATTTTGACACTGGCATTACCAGTTTTCGCAATGCCGGTTACACGCTGCCAGGTGTAAGAAAGGTCAGTATTGACAACATCCCATCCCGCAGGAGGGAAACCGGCACTTTCAAAACCTTCTTTTACCTGTGCTACCGGAGCGTTGTATTGAAGAACGAGCCGGAGGGTATCATTCGATGTCTCCTCGTCGGCGTTGCTATTGGGATTCGATACAAAAATGGTCACCGTATGGGTTCCTGCCAATGCGGTCATGTTGGGCAAGGAAACAGATGCAGTCGCTAGTTGGGGCAGCGAACCATTCCAGTCGTACACGGATGGAGCACCATTGTCGATCCTGGTCGTGATCTGAAGTGTGGTCAGCGTTTGTGTGCCCCGATTACGGATGGTGACAACAGGGGCAAACGAACCTGAACAAAGGCGTTGGGCCGGCTGATCAATAGACCTGAGCTGAGCATTATAATTTTTCAATGTGGGCGGCTGGCAACCATTCGAGTTAAATAATGAAGGCCGATACGTCGACAGTGCATTCTCCATCCTCGCCACCTGTTCCGTCGTAAACATTACAAGGCAGTTGTCGTCCGTATAGTCCATAAAATTCTGGTACATGATGCCATTGCCCGAGCTGGAACAATTATCGGTTTTTAGTCCGCTAAGTGTTCCTGAGGAAAAGTCCGCCTGGTTGGGCGTATCATTAACATAATCGGTACCCGTGCAATCGCCGTTATCATCGCCCCAGATATGGTACAGGTTGAAATAGTGGCCGGTTTCGTGCGTAAGGGTTTTACCACCGCTGAATGCAGGATAAGATCCGCCCGGGATGCATCGGTAGTCGATCACAACGCCCTGCTCGTTGGGAAAACCATCATCAGGGAAACTTGCATAACCCAACACACTTCCGGACAGGGCGCAGATCCATACATTAAAGTAGGCATCGCCGTTCCAGATATCCGCACCTCCGGCGGTTTTGTGTTTCACCGCATCATCAATTCCGAATGAAGAGATATTCGTGCTGCTCCGCTCTATACCGGTCGTGACATCGCCATCAGGCGTGCGTTGAGCAAGACAAAATTGAATAGAAGACTTTCCGAACAAGGGTTTGAAATAAGACGGAATCCGCACCGAGTCTCCATTAACACCAAAAAAATCGCGGTTCAATGTATCCAACTGCGCCTGCACCTGTGCATCGGTAATGACGTTGGGGTTGGGGAGCACAATGTGAAATACAACCGGAATAAAGACGGTTGCGTTGGTGCTGGCTTCGCGGTTGCCGAGGGTTTCGCTCTTGCCGCGAACAATCTGCCGGTTAAAAATTTGCTGCTGCTGCTCGAACTTTTGCCTGAGTAAAGGGTGGCTCTCAAATTTCGACTCAAGACGCTTTACCGTACCACATTTCTGCGGTTTCTTTTCCGCGTTCTGAGCGAAGACAGGAGCGGAAAAGATCAGAAGAAAGAACAGGTGAAACGCAGGTCGGCGGCTCATTTAGGATAGTTTAGGCAAATCAAAGAAAATATATGTTAAAGATATGCATATATAGACGAACAGGAGGATTGCATAGGCAATCGCCCTACCTCTAATATAGCATATGACCGCCGCTTTTCGCAATCCTTTTGACCGATTCCGCGCAAGGATTGCCATCGTATAATTCCGAGGGTGCCGCGGTCAAAAAATAATGGTCCAGATAAACGGGAAACGAAAAAAAATGGGTGGAGCATCCTACCTTGAAAGGTTTATGCTTCCACCCAAGAACGATTGCTTACATGAGAAAACAAAACTGCTGAACTGAAATTACGAAAAATTCGGCTGGCTATAAAAGATTAGTCATTCAACCAATACACATGCAACCGCCGCATCAATGGTTGGGTATGACAATACCTTTTAAACGGCGGTACATCTCGGTGGCATATTCATCCGTCATCCCGCTCAAATAATCCAGCGCGCTCATCACCCGTTCGTATTTGGAAGAGGCCATTTCATATTCGGTGAACTGAAATGGAAAAAGCCGGAGTACTTTTTCTTCTTTGTGAGAGGGGCTGCCCTTCAGCAGGGCCGGAATAAATAATTGCAGCAGTTCGGACATCACATTATAGCCTGCGATCTCGATCTGGATCACGGTGCCGTGACCATAAATCCTTTTCCTCGAAATTTGCTGTACTTCCTTCAGGGCACCGAAATTATTTTCGATCTGGTCGATCAGCGTTTCATTGAATTTTCCATCGAGTATTTCCTGCCTGTGATCAAGGAACACTTCAGTGGCGCCGTTAACCAGCAGATTGATGATGCGCGCCCTCAGAAATGCAATGGCCTCGTTGGCGTCGTGAATATTTTTGTAATAGTCCTGGGTTTTGTCTGCGGCTTCGCGGCTCATACTACGGATCACATTCAGGAAAACAGCTTCGACCTCCTCTTTGCGGAGAATGCCGAGCCGTTGCGCGTCTTCCATATCCACGATACTGTAACAAATGTCATCGGCCGCTTCCACGAGGTATACGAAAGGATGGCGTTTGAACACGATCGGCTCGCGGCTTTCTTCTACCATTTGAAGATCGGCTGCAATCTTGATGATCGTTTCTTTCTCGGTCTGGAAGAAACCATATTTTTTCCGGTGCTTAAATTTCTTATCAACAGCGATCGATTCGCAGGGATATTTTAAGATCGACGCGATCGTTGTGTAGGTTAAACCAAAGCCACCGCCAAAGCGGCCACGAAAGCTGTGCGTGAGCACCCTTACGGCGTTTGCATTGCCTTCGAATGCCGTAATGTCTCTCCATTCTTTTTCCGAAAAAAACGAAGCCAGCTCCTGTCCATCTATTCTCGTCCCTGCATTTTCTATAAAGTAAGCAGAGATGGCTTTTTCGCCCGAGTGACCAAAGGCAGGATTGCCGATGTCGTGCGCGAGACAGGCTGCGGCAATTACATTCGCCAGCTCATAACGATAAAACTCGTATGCATCGTCACTGTTCTTAAAGGATGTGCTGATCTTCTCACCGATCATTTTACCAAGCGACCTTCCTACGGATGCTACTTCAAGTGAATGCGTAAGGCGGTTGTGCACGAAGGCGGTGCCCGGAAGCGGGAAGACCTGTGTTTTGTTTTGCAGCCTTCTGAATGCAGAAGAAAAAATAAGACGGTCAAAATCGCGCTGGAACCCCGACCGCGGCCCCGAAGGGATCTTGTCGGAACCTACACGCTTCTCGGTATAAATATGTTCGAATTGCATGAATGTTTCTAAGCCGGTAAATGTAATTTTTAATGGATAAATATTAATGATAAAAATTAATACGTCTTAGAAAGCACCGTGTTGTCTTTTGACTAAAGTTCCGCCGCGGCGCACGGCATCTGCCTTTCCCATTTTCATTTGGCCCTGCCACAAAAAACTAACCCCGGCTATTTCTCAAAGAAACAACCAGGGTTGGTGATAGAACGAACAAGAATGGATCAAACTTTAAAATACCAGAGAACAACCGCCAGCAGGATCAAAAAAATAAGACTGTGGAAAAGGTCTTGACCATAATCTTTTTCAGCATGTTGTTTGTGTTTCATAGCAGTACATTTAGCGATTAACAATACTCACAGTTTATTGGATGCTATGATTTTTCAGGAACTGGTCTTATTTCGAGTAAAGACTAAGCTGAATGAGCAGAAGGAAATCTTTGAAATGGGTACTTCCTTGCTGAAGGCTTTCAGTAGGAATGGATGGATAGTAATTCTTTGGTAAACATACTGCCCGCACCTGAAAAATGCAATCGTGTTTTTACGAAAGCAGCGGATTTAAACAGTGGCAAACGGGGAAGTTTCCCTTCCTGTGGAAAACTTTTGTGTTTTAAACGCTAACGGGGTCAGGTTGGACATCGCGCGTACACCGGACGTAAAGGACGCATCGGATAT
>DATMHB010000773.1:0-8482 GCA_035555175.1 Flavisolibacter sp.
GGTACATCCAGGCCTTCGTGGAATTTATTTTTCCGAGTTTTCCGGAACGGACAAAGGCGATCGCATCCTGGAAGTGCTGTTGGCTGCGCTGCCACTGTCCCACCTGCACTACTTTATTATATTTTTTTGCCGCGGCGGTCATTAATTGTGCTTCGAGAATTGAATTGGCTGCTGGCTTTTCAACAAAAACATCTTTGCCTGCAGCAACGGCTTCACACATCATGAGGCAATGCCAGTGATCGGGCGTGCCGATGATCACTACATCGATATCTTTATTCTGCAGCAACTTTCTGTAATCGCTATAAATGATGGGCTTGTTATTGATCTTTTCCAGTTCTGTCTTGCGCTGTGCAAGTACATTTTGATCCACGTCGCAAAGTGCCACACACTGAACTTCGGAGATCTTGAGAATAGCTGTTAGGTTGCTCCAGCCCTGGCCGCGGCATCCAATGAGACCCACCCTGATCTGGTCTGAAAAAGGCACACGTTTTCTTATCGAGGCAAGTAATTCCATGGGAATGGCGGCAACGATACCGGAGCCTGCAACTGTGATGGCTGTACTGCGCAGGAAATGTCTTCTGTGTAATGTCATATGCAATCAATTTATCAATGGAAGGTGAATATAAAAACATTTTTTTACCGAAAACGATTTCGGAAAATGGTTAACTGGAAAAATCCTTACCTTAAAAAAAATTTCCCGTCTTCTTCACAATTGCACATACAATTAAGCTCAATGAATATGAATAAACAGTTTTTGTTCCTGGTGTTCGTGCTCTCTGCAATTAACTCCGTTGCCCAGACTTCTGCAAACTGGAAAAATCTTTTTAACGGTAAAGATTTTTCGGGTTGGAAACAGCTAAATGGAAAAGCAAAGTATACCGTCGAAGGCAACGAGATCGTGGGAACCACCGTGATGGGCGAACCCAATTCTTTTATGGCAACAGACAAAGACTATGGTGATTTCATTCTTGAATTCGAATACAAGGTCGACAGTACGATGAACTCAGGCGTCCAATTCCGTAGTGAGAGCAAACCTGAATACAGGAATGGACGTGTGCATGGATACCAATATGAGATCGATCCGTCAAAGCGCGGATGGAGTGGTGGTATCTATGATGAAGCGCGCAGGGACTGGTTATACGCGCTCGATCTGAACCCATCGGCAAAGACGGCTTTTCGTCAGGGCCAGTGGAATAAAGCCCGGGTTGAATGCATTGGCAACAATCTCAGAACATGGTTGAATGGCGTTCCAACCGCGTATGTTATAGACGATATGACGCCAAAGGGATTCATTGCACTGCAGGTACATGCTATTGGAAAGAAAGAAGATGAGGGACGGCAGATCCGGTGGCGTAACATCCGGATACAAACCGAGAACCTTCGTCCTTCGCCTTACACGCCGATATTTATTGTGAATCTGCTGCCCAACAATATTTCAGAGGCTGAGAAGCGCAATGGCGTTTCGCTCGTATGGGATGGGAAGACCAGCAATGGCTGGCGCGGTGCTTACAAAGAAACATTTCCTGAGAAAGGATGGATGATGAACAACGGCGTGCTGAGCGTTATGTCAACAGGCAATGCCGAATCCAGCAGCGGCGGTGATATCGTCACCACCAAAGAATACGGCGCTTTTATACTTCAATTCGATTTCAGGGTGACGGAAGGTGCGAACAGCGGTGTAAAATATTTTGTTACCGAGAAAGAAAACAATAGCGGCTCCGCCATCGGGCTCGAATATCAGATCCTCGATGATGCAAAGCATCCCGATGCAAAGCTCGGCGTGGTGGGCAATCGTACGCTCGCATCATTGTACGATTTAATTCCTTCCAGCCGCGAACCGAGGGCCCGCCGTCCGGTTGGCGAATGGAACAGGGGCATGATCGTAGTGTATCCCGATAACCGCGTTGAACACTGGCTCAACGGATGGAAGGTGCTTGAGTACCAGCGCGGCGCTCCTTATTATTATGCCCTCGTGGCACGCAGCAAATATGCCAACTGGCCGAACTTCGGTATGGCGCCTAAGGGACACATTCTTTTACAGGAGCACGGAAGCGAAGTGTCTTTCAGGAGCATCAAGATCCAGGAATTGCAATAGTAGATCCATCGTGCAGGATAATTTGAAATTGATCATTCAGTTCCTGCCTTCTTTGGATCAATTCAATCAAACGACATCTGTCTTTAAATCAAATAATCAATCATGACCTCCCGCAGAAAATTTATCGAAAGATCATCCAAAGCTGCTGCCGGTGTTTACATCGGAGCACTTGGCTTCAGTGCGAAAAGCTATGGACGCATCCTTGGTGCCAACGATAGGGTAAGAGTTGGCGTTGTTGGATTTTCCGACCGCCACAGGAGCTCGCACATTCCGAGCTTCATGAATCACTATAAAGAATTGAATTTTGATGTGGTGGCCGTTTCCGACATCTGGAAGAAAAGAAGAGAAGAAGGTGTGGCTATCTGGAAAGACAAGATGGGACATGATATTACGGCTTGCAGGAACAATGAAGAGCTCTATGATAAAAAGCTGGCCGATGCAGTTTTCATCAGCACGGCCGATTTTCAGCATGCGCTTCATACCATTGAAGCAGTAAAGGCTGGATGCGATGCATACGTAGAGAAGCCCTTCGCCGAAACGATGGAAGACAATCGCGCGGCGCTGAAGGCAGTGCGCGCAACCAACCGGATCGTCCAGATCGGATCGCAGCGCAGGAGCGGAGCCAATTACCATGCAGCCAACGAATTTATTCGATCGGGCAAATTCGGACCGATAACGATGGTCGAACTTACCTGGAATGTAAACCAGCCAGGCCGCTGGCGCCGACCCGCATTAGTTGCTCAATTAAAGAAAGAAGATACCGACTGGAATCGCTTCCTGCTCAACAGGCCGCACGAAGACTGGGATCCAAGAAAATATCTCGAATACCGTTTGTTCTGGCCTTATTCATCCGGACTACCCGGCCAATGGATGAGCCATCAGATCGATACTGTGCATTGGTTCACCGGATTGAAACATCCACGGAGCGTTGTTGCCAACGGAGGCATTTATATGTGGAAGGATGGCCGCCGCAATTGGGATACGATCACTGCAGTTTTCGATTATGGTCCTTCTGAAGATCTTTCATCCGGCTTTCAGGTAACCTTCGGCTCGCGCATGCACAATGGTGACGAGAGCCCAGCCGAAATTTATTATTCGAATGGAGGGGAGTTGAATCTCAATACGAACAAAGTTTCTCCAAAGGGCGGCCTCACAAAGCGCTTTGCAGATGACATGAACATGCAGCCGAACCTTTTGCCTGAGTTAAGTCTCGCCAATGAAGAGAAAGTGGTAGCATCCGCCAATACAGGCGGTGACCGGCTAACTTCGAATCACGTGCGCAACTGGATGGAATGCGTACGAAGCCGCAAGCAACCCAACGCGCCCGTGGAAGCAGGCTATAGCCATTCCATTGCCAATATCATGACAACTGCAGCGTCACATACAGGACTCAAAGCTACGTTTAACGAAAAGTCGCAGGAAGTTATGGTAGGCGGAAAGGTTTTCAAGTATTAACATCCGCATCATGAAGCACAGTTTTTTATTTGTTTTCTTGTTTTCAGCTTCGATCGTTTTCGCGCAACGTTCAAAAGGATTCAGTTTTGTTGAACGCAAAGGAGAAAATAAGATCGATGTTTTGTATAAAGGCAAATTATTGACGTCATATTGTTATTTTGACTCTGTATTCAAGCCTTTTCTTTTTCCGCTCAATACAACTGATGGCATAACCGTCACACGCGGCTTTCCGATTGCGCCGAGAGCGGGAGAGCGTACGGATCACCCGCATCATACCGGCATGTGGATGAACTATGAATCTGTAAACGGGTTGGACTTCTGGAATAATTCAACCGCGATCGCGCCGGCCAAAAGAAACCTCTATGGAACTATCCGTCACGACCAGGTGCTTTCGAAAAAAACAGACGGCAACCAGGCCACTCTCGTTGTTACAGCTAACTGGTTGCATCCTGATGGACACGTGATCATGAAAGAAAAGACAGATTATTTATTCAAGGTAAAACTTGGCGACCTTATCATTGAGCGCTCCACTACGCTGACAGCGAATGAAGCTGTGTTATTTAAAGATGCTAAAGACGGTTTCTTTGCCATAAGAGTGGCAAGGGAATTGGAAATGCCTTCGAACCAGGCGGATGTTTTTCTTGACGCTCAGGGCAACAAGACCACGGTTCCCCAGATGAACAACGCGGGTGTAACCGGCATGTATATCAGTAGTGAAGGCATTAGGGGTGATTCAGTTTGGAGCACGAAAGGCAGGTGGTGCATGCTAAAAGGCACGAAAGAAGGGAAGCAGATCACGATCGGCATTATGGATCATCCGTCTAATCCCGGCTATCCCGCTTACTGGCATGCGCGCGGCTACGGACTTTTTGCTGTAAATCCTCTGGGCAAACAGATCTTCAGCAACGGAAAAGAGCAATTCAATTTCGCCCTTCGCCCGAATGAATCGGTAAATTTCAAATACCAGGTACTCATAAGGTCGGGAAAACAAACGACCGCAGCCGAGATGAACAAGCTCACAGATGAATTTGCGAAGAGAAAATGATGGTTCCAAGGATGAGGAAGGCAGAAAGCAAAAGAGGTCGCGCTGAGGCGGGATGAAGCGCGAAGCTTACTATTATCCTTCGCTCTCGCTGCGTCTGCCGAAGACTTGGCGTAGGCGCCCTCTGTTTCACGCAAAGCCGCCAAGCCGCAAAGTCCGCAATGGCCCCGCATGTGCGGGGCAAAAAAATAGTCAAGGGCAAACTACCTAAGACACTGAACTTACTATTACATCCCCCGCTCTCGCTGTGTTTCTCGCTGCGTCCGCCTAAGACTTGGCGTAGACGGGCTCTGTTTCGCAAAGCCGCAAAGTCCGCAATCGTCGGCTGTGTACACTTTAAAAGCCCCTCCGGTTTAAAAATACAATCCAAGATATTTGATGTTGCCTGCCGAAAGGTAGATCTCATATTTCTTGAGATAGAGCAGGTTCCATGATTGTCCCTCAACAGTGACAAAAGATTTTTCAAATTTATACCTCACGCCATAATCGCCGAGGAAGGTAGTGTTGGCAAATGAAGCATTGGCAAATTCAAAGCAAACGATCCTGTCAACCTTTTCCGTTCTTACCAGTTCCTGCAATTGTGCAGCAACGGCTTCACCCTGGGTGGGTTGAACGATGGTTTCTTTTTTGCAGGACGCTTGCGAGATCAAAACAACGAGCAGGAAGAGCATTGGCATTATTCGCATAAGTATTCTTTGAGTCCGAGCCGGTTTTTTCAATGACCGTTTAGGAGGATGATCTGCTGCTTTGCCTTTGTGAATTATCTGATAACTGTTACGGTGCCCCTGAGGCTGCTTGCATTGCCCCGGCGCCTGAATTGACAAAACCAGATATAGGCGCCGGAGGGCGACGCCTTTCCATGGTAATTGCCGTCCCATCCCCTTGACGGATCATAGGATTCGAAGATCTTTTCTCCCCACCGGTTGTACAAAGTGAGATGAAAGGTTTCAAATTTATAATCTGTCAGCACCCTGAATGCATCATTCCTGCCATCTGTGTTCGGGGTAAATGCGGTTGGAAAATAAATCTGGCACACGCCTTCATTAACCAGTACCTCCGTAGTTCCTGATCCGCAGTTGTTGGCCGCGGTTACCGAATATAGTCCGGGCCTGGTTACCACGTAACGATCGCCTGTTGATCCATCCTGCCACAGATAAGAAGAGAAAGTACCCGGATACAGCTGCAGGGTGTCGCCATCACAAATACTGTTGGTGTTGCCAAGATCAGGCTTCGGCTTTTGCACGACCGTAAGTTGAATGGTTCGAATACTATCGCAGCTATTTGCGGCCGCGTAAACTTCAGTATAAGTTCCGGAGACACTGTTCCCTTCGAAACTTTGTCCTTCACAAATGGTTGCATTGGCGGTTGTTCTTGCCTTTGCTTTTACATTAAGATGGAGTACCACGTTGGAGTCACAGCTGCCGGGTCTTTGAAAAGAATGAAAATAATATCCTGCCTGACCAAGACCGGAACCTGCAAAGCTGAAAGTTTCGCCTTCGCAAATGGAAGCAGCAACCGTATCGGCATCGGGAGGCGGAGGCGGATGAGAAGAGCCTTCCACCATCAACCCGGCAATGGTCGCTGAGGACGCGATCTGTATGATGACGGTGTTACTGCCTGCCTTCCAGTTCCTGCACAATGACACAGGCGTCCTATCGCTTTGCGTATGTCCGGCAGGATTGAAAGGATTGGGCAATGGAATGTTTGCAAGAAGGCTGCTCTGCGGCACTCCATTCACATAGATCTCATAAATCGAATTGTCGGCGTAAAGGTCAAGGTTGAGGCAAAAACTATTCGGCTCATTATAACTCTTTCCGCAGAGTGTTGAGCAGGCCAGGTCAACATTCGTTTTATAAAAAAAATATCTATTACCCGAGTGCTCACCGGTTTCACTGAAAGAGATCCAGGATTTGCTATTGTAGTACAGCGTGGGAAGGCCGGTCATGATGGTTGCCGGTACGTAGTTGGCCGTGATCGAATCCTTGCCGATCAGCCATATTTTATCGTGGCCCGGATTGCCTTCTATCCCGCTGTTAAAATTGGTACTTGCGGGCGGGGCGGCCATTTGCGGCGCGCACTGTGAAAAAGAATTTTGTGAAACCAGCACCGCGAGCACAATCAGCCGAAAGCAAAAAAATCTTTTATTCGCAGCAGTTGGCATTGTGCATTGATTGAGTGCGGGTCGTTCTTAAAGTTCGTCATTTAATCCGGTTTGTCAATAGCAGCTCCGGTCAAAAACAAATGCGGCGGCCAATATTCCGTTATTGTTGGCCATTACCGACGACACGACCCTTGCTGCGACGCATTCCTGTTGGTGTCGGCCCACTATCACGCACGATGAAACCAAGCACATGTCGACCGAATGGCGAAAGCGCCCTCACTACCGAATGAAAGGTGAACATCTAACTATTCAATGCAGCTTGGTTTAGCCTCGCTCCCGCAGTGTTTTCCGATATCCTCTGTTATCGCCGGTTGAGCAATTCAACCATTACATTATCCCGGCCCGGCCTTATGCTTTCCGCCTTCGCCAGGTAATTGGACTTGGGGTAATGGGCCGCCGCCTGAAGGAGCAGCGTGTAAAATTCACTCCGGTTATAGGGTCCTATTTGCTGGTACGTCCATTTCTTTTCTCCCAGCGCATAAGGCTCTAACCAGTCTAGCGCTGTACGCAGTGTTGCCCCTTTGGATGTGGTATAGTTCCAAAGATCAATGCCTGTTGCCTCTGCCAGCCTGGCCACATTGAACCAGGCCTGCGTATTAAAGGTGCTATATCCAAGTGCATTGGTTCTTTCCAGCTCCAGCGGAAAGGTGCCCTGTGCAGTCAACTGGCTATCGAGTCTTTTCTTTGCTTCTTCTACCAATTCTTTTGCCCTTGCTTTATCGCCGGTGAAAAGCGCAAAGTCGATGGCCTGATCATAGAACCATGTACCATGATTGTTCTTTGCAGCATGTTCGTCCTTGCCATTCTTGCTGGTGAGCAGCCAGTTCAGGTATTGCGCATACCAGTTTTTTAATGCAGCGTCATCGGCAGCGGTCCACGATGATGAACCCGCAAGCAGTCCCACCGCATCCGCGATTCCCGTGAGTGAACGCGTTTCGATGATACCGATGCCTCTTCCATTATTGATACCCGGAATGCCCTGTGCGTATTCGAGATTGGGGTTCATACGCGTGGCTTCGTCAAGGAACCAGTGGCGGATAAGATCAGACGCTTTTTGCGCATATTGGTCTTCGTTAGTCAGCCACCACGCAAGCGACAGTGTTCGAACGGCATTGTCAAGTGTACTGAGGTAATCATGATCCGTGATCCTTTTGATCTCAGGATTGTGCTGTCCGTCTCTCCTGATGTAAGGCAGGCCGTTCGGCCTGGTGCTGTCGTACCAGAAATAAGGCGCCTGGCTCATGTAGTCGTGCTTATTGCCGCTAACCGGTGTGCTGGACTTATCCATTACTGAAAGCGGCTTCATGGTCAATAAAGAGTCTGCCTGTTTACGCAGGGAAGCAGCGAGCGCAACTTCCGCAGCACTCTTCATCCTGATCCTGTTTTTCAATCGAACCAGTCTGTCGGCGTCCATGATGAACACTCTTGGTGCCGCCCCCGGGCCGTTGCCGGCAGTTAATTGATAAGCGACGATCTTTTTTGCATTGAATGTAGGGACGTACACAATCTGTTTTGCTAAATCGAATCCGATGTCGGCCGTGTTCATCTTGTCAAGATGCGAGTCTAATAACGTTTCAAAGCTGCCGTCGGCGCGCACATAAAAAACATAACCCACCCATGCTGTCACAAGGTAATCTCCATTGCCTACAGGTTCAATCCCGTCAATACTTTGTGGCAGCTCTACGCGTTGTATGATTTCTTTTCGGCCATTCGTCAGCAGCAGATTCTT
>DATMHB010000774.1:0-11101 GCA_035555175.1 Flavisolibacter sp.
GATAGGAACACCAGGGTTATTGGGGTCTTCGGTATAAGGCCGCGCAAAAAAGCGCACCAGTGTAAAATAATTCAAGGCCCTGATAGTGTAAGCTTCGCCTCTTAGCTGGTCCACATTTGCACCTTTCAGCTCGGTGTTGATGATATTGTTCGCACGGAGGATCACATTGTACGACGTCGTCCAGAAATTGAGCATATCGCTGTTTGCAGTGGTCCACGTTAGTGTATTACCGTAGGTGTACCTGTTACTGTTCGCCACCGAGATATAGGCGTTGTCGGCAAGAAGATCACCGAGAACGGGAATTGTTCTGCCCTGGTTGTTGGCGCTTCGCATACCGGCGTATGCACCGCGCAAAGCCACCTGCAGATCCGCTTCAGAAGCCAGTGCCTGGGCAGGCGAAAGCGCTGTTGGATTCTGTAGTTCAAGAAAAGTTTTTTTGCATGAAGTGGTCATTACCGCACCCAGGATAAAAGCGGCGTAGACCAGTTTTATATTTTTAATTGCTTGCATAGTTGATTTTTTTAGAAGCCTAAATTCAAGCCGATAGTCCATGTCTTTGCAACAAACACGTCCAGATTTGTCTGTGAGGTCACGCCCTGCTCCGGGTCAAAGCCCAGATTCGTATCCCTCACCCAGGTCCAAACGTTCGTTCCCCTCACATAAAAGAACGCATTGCTGATCCCGGCCTTCGAGAAAAACGTCTTTGCGAAATTGTATCCAAGCTGAACATTCCGCAGCCGCACGAAGTCGCCATAATTCAGCCAATAGGCACTTCCGTTATCATGAAAGTTTCTATTACCATTATAAACATATCTGGCGATCATTGTTTGATCACCTGGCTGCTGCCAGCCTTCGAGTTGTCTTGCCACCTTATTCCATGTACCTGCATTGCCTGAACCCACCACATAGCCGCTCCAGGTATCCTGAACCAGGTTGCCAAAATTGTAATAGAACATCACTTCCAGTTCAAATCCCTTGAAGGAAAAATTATTCGTAAGACCGCCGAAGTATTTGGGCGAAGCACTGCCTATGATCCTTCTTTGAGCCACGGAAACATCGTTCGTGAGAAGATTGCCCTTCGTCGTTCTGTCAACATACCACAACGGCTCACCATTGGCAGGGTTGGCGCCTGCATATTCCTTTAGATAAAAGCTCTGAACATCATATCCTTCCCTGCGCATGAACGGAAGGCTTGGGAAATCCTTGTGTTCCGGCAGGCTCGTAATTTTATTCTTGTTGTGGGCAAAATTGAAATTGATATTCCAGTTGAAATTGCGCATAGCCACGGGCGTTGCATTAAGCGTTAGTTCAACGCCCTCGTTCTCCATTGCGCCTATATTTTGAATGGCCGTATTGTAACCCGATGTCCTGGACAACTGCACATTCAACAACAGGTTTTCCGATTTTCTTTTGTAATATTCCGCCGTTAAAGCTATACGGTTCTTCAGTATGCCAATGTCAATACCCACGTTCAAAGGCTTGTTCGTCTCCCATGAGAGCTCCGTATTGCCTACCACACCCGGGGCGCTTCCCGGCGCATTATTATAGGGTGAAGCAAAAGTGTAACTCGGGAACCAGTCATAGTTGCCGACGCCCGCATTTCCATTCAAACCATAAGAAGCACGCAATTTCAGCTGGCTGATATAGCTAAGGTCTTTAAGGAATGCTTCGCGGTCCAGATTCCAGGCCAACCCTACCGACCAAAAGTTGCCGTACGGGTTCTTCGGGCCAAAGCGCGATGAGCCGTCGCGGCGGAAACTTCCGGACAGCACATAACGATCCTTGTAGTTAAAGCTCGCGGAAGAGAATTGAGAAAGGAAAGTATATTCTGAAATACCAGCCGATGCGGTTTGAGGCTTAGAGCCTGATGCGGCAAGTGTCAGTTCAAGCCGGGTCGGAAAGCCTCTCGACTGGACACTTGTAGTTGCCTGCTTTGATTTCTGCGCCTCATAACCCAATTGCAGGTCAACATAAATATCACTGTTGCTGTTCAGATCCTGCCTGTAAGTTAGAAGGCTGGTAGAAATATAATTGAAATACCTCGTATAATACGAATATGCGCGTCCGGCATCAGCGGGATCGGTGGAGTAGCCATCACCATAGAGCGGATTCCAGTAAATGCTTTCTTCAAGTGTATTATAATCCGTTCCAAAAGTAGACCTGAACCGCAGACTCCTCCAGATATTATATTCTCCGGATACACTGCCCCTCAATGCAGTTTCAACCAGCTGGTCCTTATTCAGAATGGCCAGTGCTACCGGATTGAAAGTAGTGGCCACACCCAGAGGGAAATCAGGTGAATTATAATTCAGCGACCCATCAGGCAAATAAGCTGTTTTGCTTGGAAGAAGAAAATAAGCAGTTAGTACCGGGTTGGCAAATGCACCACCGGCCGATGGTGTATTTTGCTTTGTTGTCCCGATATTCAGGTTTGCGTTAAAGGTCAGGCGGTCTGTTGCCTTATTCATCAGACGCATGCCTGCCGAGTACCGCTTCAGTCTCGATTCAATGACAGTACCCTGCTGATCGAAATAACCTCCCGAGAAGTAAAATGTCGTCTTATCATTTCCACCGCTTGCACTGAGGTTATATTGTTGATGCGTCCCTTTTTGCGTGGTGGCCTTCAGCCAGTTGAAATCATTTCCGTTGCCATAGCCGAATGTGCTTCCCATGATGGCATCCACTGTACCCGGCGTTGCTGATCCTGAAGCAAGGAGGCCCTTCCTGGTGATATCAAAATATTCTGCCGCAGTCAATGGCCTGTAACGGTCATTCACATACGCACGGTCGCTCTGACCTACTTCGGCATCTAATCGGAATTTGGTTTTTCCCGCCCTTCCCGATTTCGTTGTAACCAGAATAACACCATTGGCTGCGCGGCTTCCATATATGGATTGCGAGGCAGCATCCTTCAGTACGGTTACGCTTTCAATGTCGTTTGGATTCAGAGTGCTTAAAAGGTTGGCGGTAGTTGCCAGCCTCGACGCATCACCTGTATTCACAGGCACACCGTCGATCACCCACAGGGGGACATTGGATGCGGTAATGGAACTGATGCCCCTGATACGGATGTTTTGGTTTGATCCGGGCGCGCCTGATGCCCCTACCGACTGCAGACCGGCCACCTGTCCCTGCAGAGCCTTGTCGATAGAGGTAAATGGTTTGTTCTCGATATCGGCCGCTTTTACCGTAGCCACGGACCCGGTAAGGTCGGCTTTTTTTTGAGTACCATAGGCTACTACAACTACTTCGCCAAGGTCGTTCTGCGATCGCGAGGAAAGGGTAACGCTATAGCTGTTTGCCGAAGTGATGGGAACCTCCTTTGCACCCATGCCGATAAAAGAAATGATCAGTGTACGTGCATTGGACGGAAGCGAAAGTGTAAAGGAGCCATCGGCTTGTGTGGTGATGCCGATCGATGTTCCTTTTACCACAACAGATGCGTTGGGGAGCCCGTTCCCTTTTTCATCCGAAACTTTTCCTGAAATGGTCCGGTTCTGAGCCATTAGAGGCACAGACAGCCAAAGCAATCCCAGTAAGCAAAGAGCTAATTTTCTCATGTCTTGTGTTTTGAAGATTCAAGACATAAATATTCATCACATTGGATCGTAAGCTCTTCGATTTTTTTGCGAACAGTGATGAAATGCCAGTGAGCAGTGATTATAGCGCAATAAATTTTTTCAAGTGAACAGAAAAAATTAACATTCACCGCCCATTGAACAGTGACTAAACAGAATGAACCGTGATTTTGCAGGAATAAAATAAATGCAGGCCGAATACCAGGGCTGAATTTTAACGATTGAGGGATTGTCGCCTCCGGCTCCAGGCGATAAAATCGGTTTGAGGGATCTTGTCGACGCCGAGCTGCCGCATCATCGTTACCAATTGGCCCCTGTGATAAGTATTATGATTGAAGACGTGGATGAGCATTTCGTAAATCGGTTGCTTGAATTGCTCCCGTTTTGAATTTTGATACCGGAAAACATGGCTCAACATATGATCATGAGCGGCGATCACCCACTCGTTCCACTGGCGGCTTTGCCTGAGCAGCTGACTGGCCAGTTCATTCATATCACCCGTAAAAGATTCGCTTTGGATAATAATTCTTTCCTGCAGTTTCATTCTTTGCCACCATATACTTTCGGCATCCCACATGTGGAGCACGGTTTTGTAGAGGCTGGGGAAACTGCTTGGGGTTGAGGCCATCTGGGTTTCTTCGGGCAACTGCAGAATCGCATTCAGCAATAGCTGGCTGGCCCATACATTGAAAGTGGACAGCTCTACAAGTATTTCTTTCATTGTTATGATCGAATTAGGCGTCGATGCCTCAGCCCGCATCAGCCTGCACTTGATGCAGCTGGTGAAAATCTGAATACATTTGAGCCCTATTCAAACACTAATTAACAAAAACGGCGGCTTTCACACGGTAAAAGTTTTTCACGTGCAGGGCCGGAGCCCAAGAAGACGCATTTAAATTGATCATTACAAAAGCGAAATATTATCATGAACATTTCGATACGCAGGGCTGTAAGAGAAGACTGTCCCAGAATCCTGGAACTGGTAAAGGAACTGGCTCTTTACGAAAGGGCGCCGAAGGAAGTAACTGTATCCCTTGAACATTTTGAGAAAAGCGGATTCGGCAGCCGACCTGTCTGGTGGGCCTTTGTTGCTGAAGTAGATGGCAGGGTCCAGGGGTTCGCGCTCTGGTATATCCGCTTTAGTACATGGAAAGGACAACGCATGTACCTCGAGGATTTTTATGTGACCGAAGAAATGAGGGGGAAGGGATTGGGCAAACTTTTATTCGACCAGTTACTCAAAGAAGCAAAGAGAAAAAAATTCCATGGCATCATGTGGCAGGTACTGGAGTGGAACGACCCTGCTATCAATTTTTATAAAAAATACAATGCAGCCTTTGACCCCGACTGGATCAACTGCGGGATCACTTTATAAAGCAACTGTCCGCCTGGGGCGGACAGTTTTGTAATATGCCGACGGTGCGACGGCAAATAAAAGATTTTACATCGAGCCCGACAAACTTATGATCCACAGAACAAAGAATATCAGTGCTCCAAGACTCGCCAATGCCGAGAAGATCCAGAAAAAGCCAACAAAGATGGCAAGGATCGAAAAAACAATGGCAACACCGAGAAGGATAAGCCAGAGGCGCAGATACTGCTTCGATTTTTCAGTAGCTTTCTTGGCCTTCGGCAATAGGCTTGAGAGCTTTTTGGCATTCACGGTGCCGTCCGTGTTGATACTGTTCCTCAATTGTTTTTGCACCAGCTTGAAACCAACTTTTTCAACTAGTTTCATTTTGTTGCCTGTGAGCGATTCAAGGTCTTTCACTTTGATAGTGGAAAGGTCTTCAAGGGAAATAACAGCTCCGTTTTTTCCAATTGGAATGATCATTTGAGATGCCTTGAGATGTGTGGGCTTTTCAGCAGGAGGCACTGAAGAAGCACCGGATGCAAATGACGTTATGGCGAACGCCACTGCCAGCAGTGAAGTAAATACTTTTTTCATACTACTTGGTTTGGTTAACTTTTATTAAATATATTGAAAAATTTTACTCTTAGATCGAAATGAACAGGATGTGTGACCAGATTTTCATATGACTGTGCAATATGTGTGAATATCGCAAATGAAAAACCGGGCGGAACCCGGTTTGATTTTTACAGACGTTACTAATATCCCAGCCGGGTTCTCAAATTAAGGCATTGAATTGATCCCAAAGAAATGGATTCATATTGAAAAGCTGCAATTCCCGCGTCTGCTGATCAGCTTACCGATTCTGCAGATACTTCTTTGCTGATCTTCAGAATAAGACCCTGCAAGACTTTTCCGGGACCGCACTCTGTGAATTTCGTAGCGCCGTCTGAGAGCATCGCCTGAACACATTGCGTCCAACGCACCGCACCCGTGAGCTGATCGATCAAATTTTGCTTGATTTCATCCCTGTCTATAATACCACGTGCCACTACATTCTGGTAAATCGGGCAGGAAGGCGTATGAAAATCGGTGGACTCGATGGCCTGCTGCAATTCAAGCCTTGCAGGCTCCATCAAAGGAGAATGAAACGCGCCGCCGACGGGCAGCACCAACGCCCTCTTTGCTCCTGCTGCCTTCATCCTTTCACAGGCAATGTCTACACCCTTGATGGTGCCCGAGATCACCAGCTGTCCTGGGCAATTGTAATTGGCAGGCACTACTACTTCTGCGGTTTCCGTCCTTACCTCCTCACAAATACCTTCCACTTTCTCGTCCGCAAGTCCCAAAACGGCCGCCATCGTGGACGGTGTAAGTGCACACGCTTTTTGCATAGCTTGTGCGCGCAGGCTGACCAGTTGAACGGCATCTTCAAAACTCAGCGTGCCGTTGGCAACAAGAGCAGAGAACTCGCCGAGCGAGTGACCCGCAACCATATCAGGCTTAGCATTTTCAATTGTTTTGTATGCAATAATAGAGTGAAGGAAAATGGCGGGCTGAGTAATATTGGTCTGCTTAAGGTCCTCTTCGGTTCCATTGAACATTACCTCGGAAATCCTGAACCCCAGCACATCATTAGCCTGTTCAAAAACTCTTTTTGCAAATGAACTGTTTTCATAATGGGCTTTCCCCATTCCGGGAAACTGTGCTCCCTGACCCGGAAATACATATGCATGTTTCATTCAAAGCGGTTTATTCAACTGAAGCGGCCGGTGTACGGCGCGTTTTGCTGATCAAAATTTGAATTGGTTAGTGATTCGTTGCCAAGTTAATAAGTAAACAAATAATTGCATCAAAAAGGAATTATCCCAGGTCGGCGGAAATCAGTTTCAGAAACTCGTTCCTTGTAATATGATTGTGAAGGAACTCGCCTTCAAAAGCGGAAGTGGTGGTAACCGAATTTTGCTTTTGCACGCCCCTCATCATCATGCACAGGTGCTTTGCTTCAATTACAACGGCAACCCCAAGAGGATTAAGGCTTTCCTGGATCGCCCTCAGGATCTGGGTGGTCAGTCGCTCCTGTACCTGCAGGCGCCGCGCATATACATCTACTACCCTGGCCAGCTTGCTTAATCCGGTAATATATCCATTCGGAATGTAGGCGATATGCGCCTTTCCAAAGAAAGGAACAAGATGATGCTCGCACATAGAATAGAGCTCAATGTCTTTTACGATGACCATCTCGCTGATCTCTTCGTGAAATTTTGCAGAATTGAGGATGCCCACCGCGTCCTGTTGATAGCCCTGGGTCATATACTGCATCGCCTTCGCCATGCGTTCGGGTGTTTTTAACAACCCCTCGCGCTTCGGGTTTTCGCCCAGTAAACCAATGATCCTTTCATAATCCTTCATCAGCGCCTCTGTCGTATCCTTATCAAATTCTTCTTTTTTGTGGTAAGCCATGATTTTTATTTCAAATTTGAATCAGTTCCAATGTCTTTCGTTATGCCGGGTACTCTACAAAATTGCGTGGGGTTTCAAAAAGGCGGATAAACAGCTCGAACGATGGTTGAATTTCTGGACGGAGTAGATTGTAGATCACGATAGCAATGTTCTCAGCCGTCGGGTTCAGCGCCTTAAATTCTTCAGTGTCGAGGTTAAGATTCTTATGATCGAACCGCTCCAGCACCTTTTCATTCACCAGGTCCGAAAGAACTTTCAGGTCCATCACAAATCCCGTCACAGGATCAACTTCCCCAATAATCTTTATTTCGAGCTCGTAATTATGGCCGTGATAATGCGGAAGGCTACACTTGCCGAACGTTGCCCTGTTTTTCTCATCCGTCCATTTTTCATTGTACAAACGGTGAGCGGCATTAAAATGTTCACGGCGAACTACAGCAACTTTCTTATCCATATTGAATCCCCCGGTCTGCAAATGTAAACAGAACCATGTATCGAAAAGCGAATTGCCGCGACCGTTCTGCTAAAGCCTGATCCGAACGATGCGCCGGGCTGATTAAACAAGGTTAATTTTACGGATGCAATTGCTTCTTTGCGCCGCAACGCGATTCGAGATAGAACCCGCCATCAGCTTCATCAAACGTGAAAATCTTTTGAATGTTGAACTGCTTATTACCGGCATCGGCCCAATGGCGGCGGCCTATGCCATCACGCAAAGCGTTATGAGGAACAGACCACAATTCATTCTTCAGGCTGGCGTGGCCGGCTGCCTTGATGAAAATTTACCGCTAACCAGGATCGTTCTGGTTGAAAACGAAATCGCCGGCGACCTGGGCGTCGTCCAGCACGAACGATTTCATTCCCTCTTCGACCTTGGGCTTGTGGGAAGAAATGATCCGCCCTGGAAAGAGGGTAAGCTCTCCAACAACGTTGCGGCGCTAAAGTTGGCAGGCCTGACGGTCGTTGATGGCGTCACCGTTAACGAGATCAGCACTTCAGCGCAGCGAATTCAATATTACAGAAAGCTTGGTGCAAGTATTGAATCAATGGAAGGTGCAGCCCTTCATTACCTTGGACTGAGTGAAAAAATACCCTTTCTTCAAATGCGTTCTTTATCGAATTTTGTGGGCGAGCGCAACAAAGCAAAGTGGATGATGGCCGAGGCGATTAACAGCCTCAACTTTGAACTGCAGCGCTTGCTCATTAAATTTTTAAGATCATGAAATTGACCCTTGGATTTTCGCCGTGTCCGAACGATACTTTTATTTTCGATGCACTTGTGAACCGGAAAATAGATACCGGCGAGCTTGAATTTGAAGTAGTGCTCGAAGACATACAAACATTGAACCGCTGGGCGTCGGAAGGTAGGCTACACGTGACTAAACTCAGCTTTCCCGCATTTTTTCAAAATGAGCATCAATATAAAATGCTGGATGCAGGTGCAGCCTTGGGAAAAGGAGTTGGTCCTTTGCTGGTCGCCAAAAGAATGGTGCAGGTACCGGATATAGAGCATAGCCGCATAGCCATTCCTGGAGAAAATACTACCGCTAATTTTTTATTGAGCTTCGCCTTTCCAATGGCTAAGAAGAAAACGCCGCTGCTTTTTTCCGAGATCGAGGACGCCGTGGTGATGGAAAAATTCGACCTGGGTGTGATCATTCATGAAAACCGTTTTACTTATCATCAAAAAGGCCTGATCAGGGTTTGCGACCTCGGAGAGATCTGGGAAGAAAGACAAAAGGCTCCTATACCCCTTGCATGTATTGCTGCAAGGATGGATATCCCGGAGGAAGTGAGAAACAAATTGAGCCGTTTGATCCGGCAAAGCGTTGAATATGCCTTCAAATTCTATCCCGCGATCACGGATTACACCAGGCAACATGCCCAGGCGATGGAAGAAGATGTAATGCGTAAACATATTGAATTGTACGTAAACAATTATTCAATAGACCTCGGAGAAGACGGAAAAAAGGCGATCCGTCAACTGTCCGAAGTATACAAAGCAGCGCTGCCCGAATTGACGTCAGCGAAATAAATCTTCGCTGAGCAGCATGCCTGGTATCGCTGACGTTTCACTGAATTTGTTTTTTACGTCATGCACCAGCATAAATCCTTTCACGTCTTTTCCGCAATTCATCAAGTTAAATCATTGATTCATCAGTTTTAACGGGACGGAACTACAGGTTTGCCGTTCTTTGTTTCTTCAAGCAGGCATATGAGAAAAATCATCTTCATCTTTTGTTGTATCATCTGTTTTACGGCCGCGTCCGCACAAACTTCTCCCGATAAAATAAAAGTCTTCCTGGACTGCACGCGTTCATGGCTTTGCGATTTCGATTATGTACGTTCGCAAATGAAAGCCGTGGATTTTGTGCGTGACCGATTCGATGCCGACGTACACGTGCTTGTTAATATGCAACGCAGCTCTTCTGGTGGCATCCAGGCCGAACTCGATTTCATGGGCCAGAAAAAATATCAGAACCAGAACGATACCCTCACCTATTTTAATGATCCTACGAGTACGGAAGATGATCAGAGAAAAAAGCTGGTACAATACCTGAAACTTGGACTTACCCGCTATGTTTCGAAGACCTCCTACGCCAAACAGCTCGACATCAATTTCGGTGAAGCATCATCCAAAGATTCCTCAGGCGCTGCACCGAAAAAAGACAGATGGAATTACTGGGTGTTTCAATTTGGCGGTAATGCCAGCTTGAACGGATCACAAAACTATAAATCACATTATTTTAATGGTTATCTCTCTGCAGACCGTGAGACGGAAGAATGGAAGATCAATTTTAGTGTCAATGCCAATAAGGATATTGAAACGTACATTGATGCGAGTGGTGAATCCAGGTTCACCCGAAAGGATTACTCATCTTCGTTACAGATCGCAAAGAGTATCGATGCGCACTGGTCTTACGGACTTGCTGCTTCGTATAACAATTCGCTTTATTCCAACATCCTGTTAGGCATAAGGTTACGGCCCAAACTCGAGTACAGCGTTTTTCCCTATTCCCAGTTCAATAGCCAGCGTATCGTGTTTCAGTATATGACCGGACCGGTGTACAATCACTATTATGATACCACCATATTCTTTAAGAAAAAAGAAACCCAATTACAACAAAGTCTCAACATGATTACTTCCTTTACCAAGCCATGGGGCAGTATCAACATAGGCGTTTTCTATTCGAATTATTTCGATGATTTTTCCAAGAACAATCTCAGTTTTAATGGCGCCGTCAGCTGGCGCATCACCAAAGGTTTGAACTTTGCGCTCTGGGGTTATTATGGGTTGATCCATGATCAGATCGGATTGCGGAAAGGCAACGCCACCCGTGATGAATTGCTTGTAAAGAACAGGGAATTACTATCAAGTTTTGAATACAACCTGGGGGTTGGCTTCAGCTATCGTTTTGGTTCCATCCTGAATAATATTGTAAATCCAAGATTCAAGGGGCTAAGCTATTCGATCAATTTGTGATGAATGCAAACATCATCCCTGTTGAAACAGTTCCCTGTAAAGCGCGAACGACTGCGCATGACCATATTGATGCTGCCCGAACGAAGCCACCCAACGCATGCCATACAATGCATTGGTCAGAAAAACCTCATCTGCAGCGGCGAGTTCCTCTTCCTTTATTTCTGTTTGGTGTACCGGGTATCCGCGCAGCTTCAGTTGTTCTATGAGAAAGCGTCTCATCACGCC
>DATMHB010000775.1:0-8704 GCA_035555175.1 Flavisolibacter sp.
ACCCTCAAGCCGGCTCGAACCGCACTATCCACGTCTTTAAGAACTTTTGCGCTCCGCTTCTAATCCTCTGCTTGCTGTGTATTAGCAAAACAAATGCCCAGGTCGGTACCAACCTTTCGTATGATGGAACGGATGATTACCTGCTGATCCCGGCCGAGGCCACAAAAAGTATTGTATCCAATGTTACCGGCGACTTCACCATAGAAGCCTGGGTACTGTGGAACGGGGGCAACAATTCATTTCCTCGCATCCTCGACTTTGGAAATGATCAGAATAACTGGATCGTGCTCACAGCGGCCAATCCGTTTGGGTTTATGGGCCCAAGGTTTATGATACATGAGCCCGCTGGTGATCAGTTGGTTGATGCCTCCGCACCGCTGACGCCCGGAACCTGGAATCATATTGCGGTGACTCTCGATGCCAGCACCAATACCCTTACCATGTACATAAACGGGCAGGCTTCGGCCTCAACCGGGGGCTTTACTTTCCGTTTATCGGATATTGGTATCACGGCCAACAACTGGCTTGGTCAATCCGAGTATCCGGGCGACCCCTATTTTTCCGGCAATATAGAAGAGCTAAGGATCTCCAATAATGTTCGGTATACAGCCAATTTTGACCCGGTGCCCACCGTGCAATTCACGCCGGATGCCAATACCGTGGCGCTTTATCATTTTAATGAAGGTGGCGGGCAAACCACGGCCGATGCCACGGGCAACAATCCTGATGGCATTTTGGGCGGCACGCTCGCCATTGAGTCCAGCGATCCTACCTGGGTCTTTGGTTCGGTGCTGCCCGTGAAGCTTACCGATTTTTCAGTAACGCTGAACAATGTTACCAAAACAGTCGATGTTAAATGGACGGCCAGCACAGATGAGCCAACCGAATTCACAATTGAAAGAAGCAGCAACGGTTCTGCCTTCGCCCGGATCAATACGGTTACGAGGACGACAGCTACTTCGGGACTGGAGTCATTTTCCTTCCGTGACCTCCATCCTCTTGGTGGCCGCAGTTATTACAGATTGAAGTATTCCGAGAGCGACAAGCCGGCGCTTTACAGCCGCACCATTCCGGTTAACGTGGTGGCAAAGGGCGGCCTTGTGGTTTATCCCAACCCCGTGAAGGGCGGTATGATCAATATAGAATTATTGAATGCCTTTACGGGACACGTGCAGATCAGACTTTTGAACAGCGCGGGTGCCATCGTGGCCAGGCTCACGCGTGAAGCGGTTAAGGAAAGGGAATTCCATCTGAGCCGGGCAGGACTTCCGGCGGGTTCTTATATCCTTGAGATCATTACCGGAGATTTGAAACAATCTCAAATATTGGTTTGCCAATAAAGACTTTTTATCCGCAAAAGGAGCCGTCTGCGGGCGGCTCTTTTTTATTGGCTTAGTACGATGCTTTTCAGGTATTGCAGCAATAGCCTCGAGATCCAGACGGGGGTTTTGATATACAACAATCCTTTCCTGTACCCGAATAATTGTTTCAGTCCGGAGAGGTAGACATCCTTTTTTTTATAGCGGCCGGTATTCAGGCGGTTGCTCATCAACTCATTCAGTGCCCTGTATTCCATTTCGCACTGCTGTTTGAAATTGTAACTGGCGGAAGCCACCGGTAATTTCTTCTTCCACTTGTCATGGAAAATATAGGCATTCCGCACCCAGGTTTCATCAAGCACGCCTTCCGAAAGATGATGAATGAGAATATCCTTAATGCACAGCAGTTTAAAGCCTGCCTCGTGAACCTGGAGCGTTGTATCCACATCGTAAAAATGAAACCCTTTAAAGGTCGTTTCGTCGAAGCGGATCTTGTTGAACAGCGTTTTTCTGATGCAGAACCACACGCCATCGAGCACCACTACTTCTTCTGCGGTTGAACCCTCCGGAAAATAATTCTGCAGTGCGGGCTCCGGCTTTCGTCTTGACGACTGCAATAAATAAAGATGTCCTGCGCCGCTGCTCCACCACCCGCCGGGTGTAAAGGAAAGATACGGTGTACCCGCCACGCCTACTGCACCGACTACGGGGTCGTTGAAGTGTGCAACGAGCTTCGTCCCCCAGTCATTTGTATGATACAATATGTCATCGTGCATGAAGAGCAGAAAGGGAAAACGGCTTAATGCAACGCCTTTATTGTAGGCAGTAAATATTGTATGATCGTTCTTCGAATTGTCGATCACAATGATCTCGTAATCCACGCCGATGGTGTCGCGGATGTTGGCGCGGAGCTCAGGCGAAACATCCTGCTTGCGTGCACAGATAATAATAGAGATCATGTTCGATAATTATTGGGCTGACAGGGAAGTCTGCAACCTAAAGATGGTTGCGTCAGCCATTCAGCACCGGTTCCTTCACTTTCCATTGATGTCTTCCGAAAACAACACCGTAGTCGTGGGTCTTGTGCTTTACAAATTCCGATTCATTGTCTATGATGGTAAAGCTGCAGATATCTTCCGCGGCATCTACACGGGTCACCCAGGGGATCTGCAAAAAACTATCAAGCGAGTAGTTGCCCCTTACCAGTTGCTTTGGCTCAATCTTCAACACAATGTCTGAATTGATGTTCGACTTTTCGCAGGAGAACACGCTTCTTTTCTTTGCATCGAGGAAAGTAACAAAGAGGTCGCACTTGAAATCGGGATCATTCATCCCGATATCGAAGGTGATATAAATGGGTTCATCGATATAAAAGGTCTTGCACAATTCACCCTTGCTGTTGGTCATCCTGATGGAGCGGAAGTACAGCGATTTGTTGGTCTTGCCAGTAAATTCATACGATGCCTTACCATCGAGGTGACGGCCTACGTAATCGGAGATCACCTCGTTTGCTTCGCCCATTTCTTTCATCTCACCGCGGTCAAGAAGAATTGCCTCGGAGCATAATTTGGAAATGGCATTCATATCATGGCTCACGAAGAGGATGGTCCTTCCTTCGTTCTTGATGACACCGCCCATTTTACCAAGGCACTTCTGTTGGAATTCGGCATCACCTACTGCGAGCACTTCATCCACGATCAGGATCTCGCATTCGAGATGGGCCGCCACTGCAAAAGCAAGGCGCACATACATGCCACTGCTATAGCGTTTTACCGGCGTATCAATATATCGCTCAACACCGGCAAAGTCCACGATCTCGTCGAACTTGCGCTCGATCTCTTTTTTCTTCATGCCCAGGATGGCGCCATTAACAAATATGTTTTCCCGGCCGGTGAGCTCGGGATTAAAGCCTGTGCCCACTTCCAGAAGGGATGCAACACGGCCATTGAGATAGATCTTGCCGGTGCTGGGCGCCGTAACCCTCGACAATAATTTCAGCAAGGTGGATTTACCGGCACCATTGCGGCCGATGATGCCAACTGCTTTTCCCTGCTCTATTTCAAAATTGATATTGCGCAGACTGTAGACAATATCGGAATTGCCTTTCCTTGTACGGTCGTTGCCTTCGCCGATCTTGAGAAAAGGATCTTCCTTTCCGCGCTTGCGGGCCCACCATCTTTCAAGATCCCTCGAAATAGTGCCCGTACCGATCTCACCGAGATTGTACACCTTCGAGAGGGCCTCAACTTTTATAGCTAGATTATTGCTCATTTTTTTATAGGGTAGTTATACAGTATCGATAAAGTCTTTCTCCGTTTTATTGAAAATCAGAATACCTATCACTGTTAAGATAATAATTACTCCGGCAGAATAGGCAAAAGATCCGGCATGAAATTCTCCTTTTCCGAGTAAGCCCAGCCGTAGGCCTTCTATGATAGGGCTCAGGGGATTGAGGCTGATCACCTGCTTTAATTTTCCCGGAGCCGAATGGAGTGAATAAATGACAGGCGTTGCATACATGAACAGCTGAACGCCAAAGGTGACAAGAAATGCAAGGTCCCTGTACTTCGTCGTCATGGCAGAAACGATCATGCCCATGGCTAGTCCGAACAGCGCCATGAGCGCAATGAAAACAGGGAACAGGACCAGATAAGAGTTGAACTGAAAGTGAAAATCATCCCTGAAAAAAATATAATACAACATGATGATGATGAGCAGTAACAGCTGCACACCAAAGCGCACCAGGTTCGACATCACGATACTGAAGGGAAGGATCAGCCTCGGGAAATACACTTTTCCGAACACGTTCGCGTTGTCTTTAAAAACAGTTGACGTTTTATTGAGACATTCGGCAAAATAATTCCAGGACACGATGCCTACCATATAAAACAGCGGCGCAGGGATGTTGTCGGTTCCGAGTCCAGCCAGCTTCTTGAAGATAATGACATACATGATCATTGTCATCAGGGGCTGCAGAAAAAACCAGATGGGACCGAGTATTGTTTGTTTATAAAATGCAATGTAATCCCTCTTTACAAGAAGCAACAGAAGGTCCCTGTACTCCCACAATTCTTTCAGCCGGAGGTCGAGCAGCCTGCTCCTGCTTTCAATCACCAGGTCCCACTTTTGTTGTTTCTCTGCTACGATTTCCATGGCGGCTAGTTTAAATTTTCTTTTTGTTCAATTACTTTATACAATTCGCTCACGCTGTTCTCCCAGGTGTGGGTTTTTGCAAAGGCGATCCTTTTTTGCCGCAGTTCCGTGTTGTCTTCCTTCAAAGCCTTTTCAATCAGGGCCGGATAGTCGTCAGGATGATCAGCGAGATAGCTATGGTCCTCAAACAGTTTCATAGTCCGGGTCCTTGTTGCCACCACCGGCTTTCCCATGGCAAGATATTCATCCACCTTCAACGGATAGTTGCCGATAGTAATGGGACTGATCAATTGCGGATTGATGCAGACATCGAAGCTGCGGACAAAGGCCGGCAGTTCTTCGATCGGTTTTCTTCCAATGAAATGAACATTGGGAAGGTTGTGCAAAGAACTCCTCTGAAAAACTTCGTCCTCGGGTCCCACCAAAACAACACTCCATGATGGATGACTGGTTGCGATCTTTTTAATGATCTCTTCATCCAGACGGTACGAGATCACGGCGCCCACATAGCCGATCACGGGTCCCGGAATGTTTTTCATTTCCTCGGGAAGGGGATATGGCTTTTCGTGGTCAAACAGTTCCAGGTTGCATCCCTGACCTATATAATAAGATGCCTTATTAAAAGAGGCACAGTAATCGGCGAGGTACACCGAGTTGGCCACTGCCACGTCTGCATTCCTGATCAACTCCGGCTCCAGCACGTCGCAGTGCTTCTTCCAGTAGTTATGACCTCTAAGATAGTCCCTGCAATAATAAACGTATAGCGATGGCGCTAACAATTTCTTCAAATGGTAGCCATTGAAAATATCATTGTCGTTAAAGAGGATGATATCCCTAAAACCCAGGCTGGCTACGGCTTCCCTGATATCTTTTGCAAACCGCTTATTATTGAAATAGTTAACCGCTTTGAATGCTACCGTGGAAGGAAGCCAGTTGATGGATTCTACAACTGATGTGGGATAAAATTCCCAGATATTAGGGCCGATCTCTCTTATCCTTTCACCCTTTTCCCTGATGATGGAACAATGAAGCTGAAGACCCGGGCTATTGATTTTTGACAGATAAGTTTTTCTGTTGATGGGAAGGTTCACATATAACACCCTGTTATGCAGAGCAAGCTGCGTGGCAATGCTCTTGCAGTTGCTGCCGATCTCGTAATACCAGGGCTGTAACCCTATCACGACAATATCTCTTCCTTTCAACATAGGGTGAAGTTTGGTGGATGGTTCGGTGCTCACATTAACCTTTTTGCTTATCTAAACGGGTACAAGATAATCACAATTAAGCATTTTTTGTGCCCGGCTTCATTTGCGGAAAGGTTTATAAAAAGAATGCGTCGCTAATTCCAGCATGGGGCGGTCGCCACTGCTGTCGCCATAAGCATAAATCTCTTCATAATCCTTCATTGTATGTTGCTCCAATATGCGTTTCACCTTCTCCTTTCCATGACAATTTTTTCCTATCAGCCTTCCTGTTATTTTTCCATTATCAACTTCCAGACGGCTGGCGATCAAATGGATTTTCTGTTGATCGGCCCATGGCTGTATCCAGCATTCGGGCGATGCAGAAACCACCACAACCGGGATATCCTTCTCCTTTAATTTTCTGATCTCTTCGAGCGCACCCTGTCTGATGAGGGAAGGCAGTCTGTTTTTTGCGAATGACCGGCACCGTTGCATAAAAACTTTTTCATCTTCGTTATTGAAGAAATAATGCAACACTTTTTCTTTCGCTGTCTGATTTGGGATCAGGCCCGCTTTGAACGCCAACAAATAAGGGCTATTCAGCAGGAAGCCAAAATAAAAACGGAGGTTGCCTTTGGTGAACCGGATGAATTCAAGCAGTGTATCCTTCGTGGTGATGGTGCCGTCGAAGTCAAAAAAAGCAATGGCCTTCTTCACAGCTTTTTCTTTTTGAATATATTCTCGGGGATCGACGTGATCACGAGCATGATCCATTTCCAGAACCATTTCACATAAAGTACGTTCTTTTTATTCCTTGCAGCGTCGTACACAGCCTCTCCCACTTCCTCAGGCTTTGCGGTTAATGGAGCGGGCAATTTAAGGTGCTCGGTCATCCGCGTATAAACAAAGCCGGGAAGCACTGTAAGCACGTGCACACCGTAATGGTACATCCTGTTGCGCAGTCCCGAAAGATAAGCAGTGAATCCTGCCTTTGCGCTGCCATAGATGTAATTGCTCTGGCGGCCCCTGTTACCTGCTACAGAGCTGATGCCGATAATGGTGCCTGCCCTCTTCGCCGCAAAATCATCGGCAATGATATTGAGTATGGATACAGCACCCGTATAGTTTGTGTTGATGGTCCTGAAGGTTTCGTTCCAGTCGGCCAGCACCTTGTCGTTCTCATTCATATAGCCAACAACATAGACCGCCACATCCGGCTTCGGCGATAGTGATTCATAAAAAGACCGGTGAGAGGCCATATCGAGCGCATCAAAAGAATGAAGCGTGCATGGAACAGCGTAGCGTATTTCGATATCTGATTTAAAAGGTTGCAGTTGGGCGGTGTTCCTCCCCGCAAGCTGCACCGCATATTTTTCTGCAGCGAATTTCCTTGCAATGGCCGACCCGATATCGGAAGTGGCGCCCATGATCAATACAGTTGCCATAGTGTACTATTGAGTAATATGCAAACGAAGGGCCTGCATGGAATTGATACGGAAATCAGGATTGTATTTTTTTACGATGCCGGCAAATTCCTCTGCACGCGGATAGCTATCCCAGAATACTTCCGCTTTCATGCGCGCATCCTTCGAAAGATAGATCCTGCCTCCATAGCGAAGCACGATGGCGTCGAGTTGATCCAGGAATTCGAAGAGGCCGTTTCGTACCGGAAAGTCCATTGCCAGTGTAAACCCTTCGGTGGGAAATGAGATCAGGTCATCCTGTTTTCCAAATACTTTCAGCACCGTAAGAAAGGAGCCAAGTCCCGCATCGGAGATCTTGTTCAGGATCTCGATCAGTCCCTGCTTGCTTTCAAGGGGCAGCACAAACTGGTATTGAACGAATCCTTTCTTTCCATACATACGGTTCCAGTGCAGCATCGCATCCAGCGGATAAAAGAAAGGTTCATACGAAACAATATTGTCGATCTCCTTTTTGAAATTCTTGCCGTAGAACAAAAAATTGAATGTGCGCACCGTAAGATTACTGAGCACGAATGAAGGGAGATTAACAGGAAAGGTGATCTGCATTTTTTTCGGCAGCTCAAGCGGATGCGCTCTTTTACGGGCATCGAGCTCCTCTTTTTTTGCATGCTCTCCGAGCATGAGGATGCTCCTGCCAAAGCCTTTTCCTTTTTTGAGGCAATCGATCCAGGCCACGCTGTAAGTATAATGCTTATACTTTTCGAAAAGCGTGATCAACTCTTCAAGGTTTTCTGCCTTCACCTGCTTCTGACTGATATAGGCTGTCTCGATTTTTTTCAGGTCGAACTTTACTCTTGTAATGATACCGGTAAGGCCCATGCCTCCGCATGTTGCCCAGAAAAGATCGGCATTCGATGCAGGGGAACAGGTAACGGTTTCACCGCTGGCGAGCAGCACGTCCATGTCTTTCACATGGCGGGAAAAAGAGCCGTCAACGTGATGATTTTTCCCGTGCACATCGCTGGCCACCGCACCACCGATGGTGATGAATTTGGTGCCCGGCGTTACGGGAAGGAACCACCCGCGCGGCACAGTAACTTCTAGCACTTTATCGAGGGTAAGACCACTTTGACATTCGAAAATCCCGTTGGTTGCATCAAAAGAAAGGACCTTGTCGTATTTGAGCGTAGAGATGGTGTGCTCCGCCAGCGATGCGTCGCCATAACAGCGGCCATTGCCCCGTGCCACGATACCGTTATATTGATTGAGGGTTGATAAAAGCTGATCTGCGAACAGAAAAGACCTTTCATCTGTTTCCATCACCGGGTAGTTGCCCCAATTGGCAATTCTTTTTTTCATCATTTGAAAATCGTTACGTCCTTCATATAGATGATCAGGTAAAAACTGGCGATCCAAAGGAGAATGGTAGCTTGTATAAACCGGTCCCTGTAAAGGATCTTCGTCGGAGAGCCTGAGGCAGCCTGCACAAAGATGATCTGCAAATATCGCAATATTCCCGCCAAAACAAAAAGGGAGGTATAGTAAAGGCGATAAGCACCCCCGATAGAAAGGTGGGCGTCTGCGGCGGAAGGCTGGGCACCGATCGAAGCGATGCGATGTTGTA
>DATMHB010000776.1:0-4072 GCA_035555175.1 Flavisolibacter sp.
CTGTTTATACATTTTCGCGTTCTTGCTGTACTGGCTCAATTCGTATAGCGCTGAAGCCATGATGGCGGCCGCCGAAGCATCTCGTGGCTCCCGCGGGATATTGGGCGCATTAAAATCCCAATACGGGATGCCATCCTTTGGCAAGTTCGGATGATTCAAAAGAAAAGAAGCAATGTGTTCTGCCTGATCAAGAAAAGCTTTGTTCCTTGTTTCACGGTAGCACATGGTAAAACCATATAAGCCCCACGCCTGTCCCCTCGCCCATGCCGACTCATCTGCGTATCCCTGGTGCGTGACTTTGGAAATGGGCTGCCCGGTAACGGTATCATAATCCACCACATGATAGGAACTATAGTCTTTCCTATAATGATTTTTCATCGTAGTCAGTGCATGGCGCACAGCGATCTTGTAAAAAGAAGAGTCACCCGAAAGTTTTGAAGCCGCAAAAAGTAATTCAAGGTTCATCATATTATCCACGATCACCGGATAGCCCCATTTGCGATTGTCCCATGACTTGATAACACCGGTTATTGGATTGAAACGTGTAGACAGTGTTTTTGCGGACTGAATGATCACATCGCGATAGTGCTGATCGTGCGTGAGCCTGTATCCCGAACCAAAACTGCAATAGATCTTAAACCCCATGTCGTGCGTCCCTGAATTTGTTTTTTCCCTTTCAATATTTGAAGTGAACTGCCTCGCTTCATCAGCCCATTCTTTTTTGCCCGTATACTCGTACAGGAACCAGAGTTGACCCGGAAAGAATCCGCTTGTCCAATCTCTGGAAGAAACAAGCTTCAGCTGACCACTATCAAGCGTTCGTGGTGAAACCAGCTCCGATCCGTTGCTGCCCGGTGTGGCCGAATTGGCGGCAGATCCGCCTTTCTTTGCTTTCGGAATTTCCTGCAGCATCAACCTGGTTTGCCTTTCCGCATCCGCAAACAATTTTGCTATCGATACTTTGTCGTGGTCCACATGGACAAGGTCCACCTCGAGCAATTTCATCAGCTCATTTTTGCTTATCATAAGAGGCACAATATTCAAACGATGTATTCCTTCGGAAACTGAAATGGTGCCAAGGTCTTCGGTGATCACTGTCGAGCTCCTGGCATCTGTAGTAACATAATGCTGCGCGTAGTGCTGATCCAGTGCCACGGCATAAACCCCACCGCTGGATTCCCGCGCTGCGAGGTATTTGATCTTTATATCATAGTCAGCTCTGGTGGTTGTACGGAAATCCCAGCTCAATGCCTGCTCTTTCGATTTCCACCCTTCCACGTAATAACGGTCGGTCTTTCCATCACCAAACCCAAATCCACGGCCTTGTTGTGTTGCATCGAAGGCCAGCAGCCTAGTAACGGGAGTATTGAGTGAAATATATCTTACGGGATCGGTTTGCAGTGCACTATTCAATTCGATCACCACGACCGCATTGGCCGTATCAATCCTTTTTGAGGGAAGCTGAACAAGAAGATCTTTTTCATTCAGGCGCTTCGACGTCAGCGCCATTCCGTTGGCAAGCAAATAAACCCGCCGCGGATTGGATCTCAATCCACCTACATATAGTTTTCCGTCTGAGGGCCAATCAAAAACATGGAGGTAAAGTTTTCCGCCCTTAAGGGTCGATACGCCCCAGCTTTGTAAGGGAAGGCTGCTGGCTGTGGTTCCATAAACACTTTCTCCATTTTTATCCATCCAGCTGCCAATGCCTTTCAGGATCTTCACATCTCTTGCGTCGAAGGTTCCGTCTCCTTTCGGCCCGATGTTCATCAGCAGGTTGCCTCCTCTCGAGGCGGCACTCGCGATCAGACGGACAAAATGCGCCACCGGTTTATGACTGCTGTCGAATTTGGAATAGCCATAAGATTCATTCGTTGTGGGTATGGCTTCCCAGTCGCCTGTTACCGGATAAAATTCCGCTGGCCTGTCTGCCGTATTCTTATAATCACCAAAATTGGCGGAAGCGCTTCGCACGAGGCGGCCATTCACCACCACATCCGGATCGGCGTCACGGATCGCACGCAGGATCCGCACATTCTCGGACAGCGGCAATTTTTGTGGTGTGTCGAACCATAAAATATCCGGGTGGTATTTTGCAATGAGCTCCCTTATCTGTGGGATCGCTTTTTCATCTACATATTTGCGCGCTTTATCAAGCAACTCAGGATGCAGATCATACCACTCCCTGCCGCCATATAAATTAGAATCACCGCCGGGATTCCTGTATTCCCAGTCATTGCCTGGTGCATCCGGGTGCTCCCAGTCGAAGGCATGCGAATAATAGAATCCAAACTTCAACCCATATTTCTTGCAGGCTGCTGACAGTTCCGCCATCGGATCGCGTCCAAATGGAGTTTGCTGCCTGATATTAAAATCGGACACCGATGAAGGATACATGGCAAAGCCGTCATGATGTTTCGAAGTGATGATCATGTATTTCATTCCCGCATCTCTTGCATTCCTTACCCATTCGTCGGCATTGAAAGAAGCCGGGTTGAAACTATGGGCAAGCTGCAGGTACTCGGCACGCGAAATTTTTTCCTTGCGCATCAGGTGTTCCGCATATCCATTTACTTTCCTGCCCTTCCATTCGCCGCCTGCGGCAGAATAAACACCCCAGTGAATGAACATGCCAAACTTTGCCTCCCGCCACCACGCGATGCGCTGGTCATGTGTTTTCATAGACGCCGTCCACCACGAGTTCAGGGCAGCATCAACTGCCTGCTGATCGCGTAACTTGCCCGCCGTAGCGGTTTCTTTTTCTTCATCGCCTGCTGTCTGCGCGAGCGAAACAGAACAGCAATAGATGAAAAGCATCAAGAGCGTTATAAATTTATTTGCTTTCATGGCATGAGTTTATTTATCAGAATTTTCCTTTGGTGGTTTTATCATTCGATCCAGATCAATGGATGCCTTACCGGTAGGTTGCGGATCACTTCTTCAACGGTAGGCGCATGATCAAGTTGCTTCCACGTGTTCAGCCATTGATGGTTATTCAGCGCCAGCGCACCGAACACGAGGGAAGGCTGTGCTACCGGCCAGTTTTCCCAATACATCACATCTTTATTGTAGGGCCAGCGTGTTTTATCCGCCAAATAGGGATAGAGGAACTGAATACCTTTTGCCACTGATCTTCCTTCTGCCGCATAGGTCCAAAGATCATCTGTTTTTGTTGAAAGGATCTGGCAAATGGTTGACATTGCATCGAGATTAAAAATGGAATAGCCATAGGGTTTCGTTCTCTTCAATTCGAGCGGGAAACTTCCATCAGGGCCCATCTGCTTGGGCAACAAAACATTTTTAAACCGGTCGGAACAAAAATTCATGAGTTGTTGATCGCCCGTGAATTTTGCAAAGCAGGCAACCTGCATGACCCAGCACGTCCCATGGTTGTTGGCGGCATTCATTTCATCCTTGCCATACTTGTGCGTAGTAAGCCAGAGCAGATATTCTGCAAACCAGGAGCGGATGCCTTCAAGGTCTTCGTCCTGCAATTCTTTGGCGCCCTGCATAGCCATCAGCCCCTGCGCTACTTCCATCAGTTGGATCGTATCGATGATCCCGATCCCTCTGCCACTGAACCTCCCTTTTATGGCTTGGGCATACAAAAGGTTTGGATTCATCATGGTTGCCGTATCGATAAACCATGCACGGCAATGCTTCACTGCCTGTCTCACATAATGTTCGTCACCCGTCAATTTGTAAGCAGACGCCAGGGCGCCAACGATCTTGCTGAAGCGGATCATCGCGAGGCGATGCGCTACAAAATTATCAGGATTGGTCATGCCATCCCGCTGGATATAGGGACTGTCAGCGCTCCTCGGATCGGGCCACCAATAATCTCCCTCTGAAAAAAAATCGTGTCTGCCGCCCGCACTTCGTGCAGAAGTTTGTACAGTGACCGTTAGCGGTTCCTGGTGCATGGCCCATTCAGCCTCGCGCAGCACAATATCTTTCAGCGTCGATCGTATTTCATCCTTCATCGAAGGACCTGATGATAATGCGCCTTGTTTTTGCGATGAACACGCCGCAAGTCCCATCAAAAACATTAGCCAGTATCGTTTCATAATTG
>DATMHB010000777.1:0-2821 GCA_035555175.1 Flavisolibacter sp.
AACCAAAGCCATGGCTCTTTCACTCCAATGATCAGGTAACCCAACAGTCCCACAACGCCCTGTGCAATGGCAATTAATGGAATGCCGATGGTATTTGAGATCACCATCGTTTTCACTTCTTTGCCGATCAGCTCAACGTTGCCGTCTTTTAAAGGGATGTATTCATAGAGCGACTCTTCCATTGCCCTCCCATTCACCAGCATGAAGTATAAAATGAAATACATACTACCGATGATAGTGATCGTATTGAGGGTGATGCCAAGCACTTTGGGAAGCAGCTGCGCAATGTAAGGGCCGAGCTGGTTAATGGCATTAGGTGTAACGATCTCATATCCTATCTTTTCCTTTACATGAGCCACTACGCCTTTCAGCTGGTTCAGGTACTCATTTGAATGCGTAACGATATCGCTGATCTTCGAATAGAGGATGTTGCCAAGTACACCTATGGGCACAAGGATCACAAAAAAAGAAAGGAGCATCAGCACCCAGGCGGCCGTGCTCCTTCTCCATTTTTTATTTTCGGCGAGGTAGAACATGCGCCTGCGCATGATCACATAAAAGGTAACAGCGCCCAGAAAAGCCGAGGTAAAAAACCAGAGCTCCCTGACCAGCACGATCCCGAGAAAAACAATGACAGCAAGGAAAAAGATCTGCCTCAGTAAATTGCTGTCAATGGTATTTTTATTCATACGCGATAAGGAACGATGAAATTACTAAGGAACCATCAGAATGCACGATTCCTTTGCTTACACCACGACAGATTTCCATTTGCCTTTTCTGAACAGAATATAGGCTGCTATTGCAATGGCGGTTTCAGCAACGGGGATCGCGATAAAAGATCCGAGCGCACCCATATTGACCCAAATTGCAAGCACGAATGCGAGCGGCACCTGGAGCAGCCAGAAACCTACAAGGTTGATAAGGGTGGGTGTCCTGGTATCGCCTGCTCCATTCAGCGCCTGCATCATCACCATGCCTATACCATAAAAAACATAGCCGGTGCCAATGATCTGGAGCGCATGTGTGCCCACCTCGTGAACTGCAGGATCTTTTGTGAAAAAGCCGATGATGGGTCCCGCAAAAAAAATAAAAAGCAGCATCACGCCTGCCATCAGGAAAGCATTATACTTTGCCGTTAGCAGCACACTCTTCTCAGCGCGTTCGGGCTGCTTCGCGCCCAGGTTCTGACCTACCAGTGTTGCGGCGGCGTTGCTCAATCCCCACGCAGGAAGAATAAAAAATACAACGTTGCGGAGCGCAACCTGGTAACCTGCCGAGGCACTCGTGCCCCCGGTCCTCGCAACAAGCATGGCAAGAACGATCCAGCTGCCCGATGTAATGAGGAATTGAGCGGTGGCCGGCCAGGCAATTTTAATGAGACTTTTCATGACTGACCAGTCAACAATAAAGTGCCGCGCTTTGATATGGATCCTGCTCGTGCCCTTCAGCAAATGATAACACTGATAAAGCACACCAATGCCCCTTCCTATAGTGGTTGCAATGGCTGCGCCTTTCAGGCCCCAAATGCCAATGAACAGAGGGCAAAGTATGATATTGAAAAAGCTCGCCAGCCACAGACTTCGCATGGCCATCACCGCATTGCCGGCGCCCCGGAAAATTCCATTGATGAGAAAAAGCAGAATGATGACAACACTTCCGCCCAGCATCACGCGGGTAAAGGAAGCGCCATCCCTCACCACCTCTTCGCTTGCCCCCATCACTTTCAGAATATGGGGCGCCAGTATAACGCCTGCAATACTGATAACGATGGTAACCAGGAGCGATAATATCAATGCCTGCATGCTGGCGTGCGCAGCCCTGTCCTCATCCTTTTCACCGATGCGCCGCGCCACCATGGCCGTAGCCGCCGTACTCAGACCAATTGCCATGGAATAAACAAGCGTAACCACAGATTCGGTGAGGCCCACGGTTGCAATGGCGTTTTCGCCCAGCTTACCTACAAAAAACATATCCACGAGTGCAAACACAGATTCAAGACTGAGCTCAAGGATCATGGGGATGGCCAGCAGAACGATGGCCCTTTTAATGCTGCCCTGGGTATAATCGTATTCAACCCCACGCAAAGAGCTTTTAATGAGGGACCAGAGCGTTAAAAATTTATTGGTAGATGCTACCTGTGACATAGAAGAAAATTAGAGATCAGGAAATAAAAAGGAATGGCAGTGCCATTAAACGAAACCGGGAGTGTGGGCCTTAAAAGATGAATGGCCCGAAGACGATCTTCATATGCCTGTGCTTAAGAAATACGAATGTAGATTGAAAGGCGCGAATAGCCAAACAATGTGCATTATTCCTGTATGAGCTGAAGGTATTGCTGAATGAATTGATCTTTTTGCTTTCTGCGGTACTGCATGATGAACCGCGGATGCGGTAATGCAACGATCCTTTGAAACCATTTGAACCTTTCGTTCAGAGAAAGCAGGTATTTGTAATTTTTCTCACCGCCGATGCAATAGCAGACCTGTCTGTCAACATTGAAGTTCAAAAGCCGGTGAAGATTTGAAATGATGAAAGGTTCCAGTATCAACAGCAGGTCTTTATCGTCGTAATAATTCAGGTTTTTCCCGTTACGAACAAAGCCTAAAGGACATACGGATCCAATAAAAAAATGGGAATAAAATGCATGAACGCCGCCGTAGGCTTCTATCATATCATAAATAAACTCAGCCGATAGCTCGGTTCCCTTTTTGAACGGGTGGTTAATGCCACAAAACTCCGTGAGCTGCCTGGACGCCGTAAAATTGACCCCGGTCACACCTGCACCGAAGCGCCCCGGATTAATGCCGAGGAAGATCCTTCG
>DATMHB010000778.1:0-6168 GCA_035555175.1 Flavisolibacter sp.
AAAATGATGGAGAAAATAATAAGAAAAGGAAGAATTTTCTTAAAGGGGTCGGGACGATTCATTCCTTCAAATTAATCACTGAACGGCGCGAAACAAATACTCCACACGCCATTTTTTTGCCCGCGGGAATGGCATTCATGGATCATCGCGCGTTATAATTTCGGATCTAATTCGTAGTTTTCCTAATGAGGCTTGATTATTGCTCGTGTCTCCCGGCCACATCAACGCCCTACACAACAATGGATGATCTTTCTGCACTTGACCTCACTGCTTTGAGAAATCTTTTATTAAAAGAACTCAGGGAATTCTTAACAGCACTCGACAGTGAGCCCTCTCATCTTTTGATTGCCAGAAAAGAACGCATTAGAGAAATTGACCGTGAGATCGAATTGAAGAAAAACCGGGGCCGACGCGTGCAACGTAAATAATATATTTTTTTGCTTTCATGCACCGTTTTTTCGCGCGGTTACCATCAGTAATTCCACTGACACGCAAATCGTAATTACCACGTATTATGATGAGATAAATACTTGCCGGGCATTGCAAGTACTACGCTGTTGAATTACTTTAGTGTCGACAACGGTGATCCTTATGAAAACGGTGAAAACAGCTCTGCTCTATATTATCTGCCTCATGCCTCTAACGGTGTTTGTATCGTTTATCTCATGCAACAAGTCGTACGCGCTCGATGCACACGGTGCCATTAAGAATGAAGGAAAGTTGCCCGCTGCTTCAACTATGCCGAAACAAAAGGCAGGCAACATGCCGTTGGCGACAAATAATTAAGGTAAGGCCCGGACGAATAAAAAAACCCTGACGATCACCGTCAGGGTTTTCTTTTACTGAAATATTTATCAGAAGGTCTTTATCTTATCTCTGTAGAACTTCGCCTTGTCGGTCATCTTCTTTTGATCGTAATAATCAGCAAGGGCTTCTGTTACCTTGCGCAGGTTCACTTTATCCTGTGCCTTCATAGTGGTCTCAGCAGAATACAGGTCAAATGCTTTCAATGCATAAGGCAGCATTTCCTCGTATTTCTGGTTGATCTTTCCCGAGAGGTCTTTCTTCTTTGCAACATCCGCAGGGGTTGTACCGCGGATCATTCTTCTTGCATCCTCGAGATCGTAGATCTGGTTATAGACGTGCTGCGTCATAACGAAATTGCCGAGTGCAGAATTTCCATTGATCTTCAGCGCCTGGGCCAGGGCCTTTCCTGTTCTCTCCTGACGCGCTGCATAATCAGCCGGCTTCTTGTCGTAAGTATAGGTATAGTTGAACAATTCGATACCGTAGTCCATCGCCAGCGCATAGTTATCAGGGTACTTCTGCAACATCTGCTCATACCTGGCCAGGCGCTTGAGCGTATCCTTTCCGGGATCGCCGAATTCAAGGCTTACCCAATAGTCGTTATCGGGATACAACTGGCTGCCCAGCGCAATGTATTTGTCTGCTTTCGCCTGATCATTCTTGGCCAGATAATACTGTGCGAGCAGTGCGTAGATCTCCCTATATTCCTTTTCCTTGATCTTGGCATCTGCGAGTCTTTCAAAATAAGGGATCGCTTCGTCTTCCTTCTTGGCCAGATAAGCCGAAGATGCCGTAAGGTTTACCAGCTGCGTGTCGAGCGCAGGAAATGAAAAGCCATTATAAGCATAACCTTTCTTGGCGATGTATTCTTCCAGTTCCATCGCGTTCTTCATTTTCGCATAGGCGGTAGCGTAATCCTTCTGGTTGTAGCTTTTGATGCCCTTGTTGTAATTGAGATCGTATAATTGGAACAAGCCAACATTCTGATCCAGGGTCATCATGATATTCTTGGGATCCAGCTGCTGGTATTTTTTGAAAGCGTCGAATGCTTCTTTGCCGGCATCATAGCTCAGGGTTCCGGTTGAATCCTGGCGGGCCAGTTCGGCATAGATCTTTCCTTTGTAATACCATGCATTCGCATTGTTCTGGTTCTTGGGATCGGCCAGGAATTTGTCAATCTTTTCCTTGGCTTCGTCGTATTTGCCTTTGCTGATCTTTTCCTGGACATCGTCCAGTTTTTGCGCAAACAGGCCCGTGCAGGAAATCGCAAGCAATAATGTTAATAACAGTTTTTGCATTGTTGTTGATTTAAAGAATTATGATTGAACAGGGTTCTCTCCTTCAGATGGGTTTTCGGGTAAATTGGTTGTTTCGCTCTCGTCGATTGTTGTGGCGATGATGTCCTCTTCCACCTGGACGTCGATCTTGGTAATGGCGGCTATCTCATCCCCCTCGTCGATCCGGATGAGCTTGACGCCCTGTGTGGCACGTCCCTGCTCACTGATATCGGAAACATTCATCCTGATCGTTACACCGCTTTTGCAGGTGATGATCAGGTCTTCTTTGCGGGCTACATCGAGCATACCCACCAGCCTTCCCGTTTTATCGGTCACGTTGATCGTCTTCACCCCTTTGCCTCCCCGGTTGGTGACGCGGTATTCGTCTACCGGCGTACGTTTTCCAAATCCCTTTTCACTCACAACGAGTACTGTCCTTCCATCGGGATTGGAAAGGTTCACGCAAATCAATCCCACAACCTCGTCACGGGCGTCGTCTACTTCAATACCGGCGACGCCGATGGCGCCACGTCCTGTTGGGCGCACCTTGCTTTCGGGGAACCTGATCGCTCTTCCAGATGCAACGGCCATCATGATTTCACAATTGCCGTCCGTAAGTTTTGCTTCCAGCAGTTGATCGCCTTCAACGATCGTGATCGCATTCACGCCCGTTTGCCTTGGACGGCTGAAATCGGCCAGCGCTGTTTTCTTTATGATGCCGCGCTTTGTGCATAGTATGATGTAATGGTTCTTTACGAATTCAACATCCTGCAGGTCGGCTATATCGATAATGGCCCTTACTTTATCATCGGGCGATATCTGCAGCAAATTCTGGATGGCCCTGCCTTTGCTGTTCTTCTCTCCTTCCGGGATCTGGTACACGTTCAACCAGTAGCAGCGTCCCTTTTCGGTGAAGAAAAGCATTGTGTGGTGGGTGGACGCAACAAAGAGGTGTTCGATATAATCTTCATCCCTTGTTCTGCCTCCTACCGCGCCCCTTCCGCCTCTTTTTTGTGCGCGGAACTCGGTGGCAGACGTGCGCTTAATATAACCAAGGTGCGATATCGTGATCACCACGTCCTCTTCCTTGATCAGGTCTTTTATGCTTACTTCATTATCGAGATAAGTGATTTGTGTCTTTCTTGCATCTCCGAACTTATCTTTTACTTCGATCAATTCATTTTTGATAATATCATACCGCATGCCCTCGTTGGCAAGGATCTCTTTCAGGTGTGTGATCAGCTTCATCAGGTCGTCATATTCCTGCTTGATCTTATCTCTTTCCATTCCGGTGAGGCGTTGCAAACGCAATTCAAGGATCGCTTTTGCCTGGATCTCATCCAATCCCCAGCCGACATTCACCAGGTTCTCTTTTGCAATTTCCGGGGTTGCAGATGCGCGTATGAGACTGATCACTTCATCCAGGTGATCAAGTGCAATGAGGTAACCCTGGAGGATATGCGCTCTTTTTTCTGCTTCCCTCAATTCAAACTGCGTCCTGCGATAAACCACCTCGTGGCGGAACTCAATGAATTCGCCGATCAACTCCTTTAGGTTCAGGATCCGTGGGCGGCCCTTCACCAATGCTACGTTGTTGATACCGTAGCTGGTTTGCAGTTCGGTGTATTTATAGAGTTGGTTGATGACCACGTTGGCAACGGCATCGCGCTTCAGGTCAACCACGATACGGGTACCTTCCTTATTGTTCGATTCATTATTGATGTGGGCAATGCCTTCGATCACTTTTTCATTTACGAGCTGGCCGATGCGGTCACAAAGCGTATCACGGTTCACCTGGTAAGGGACTTCGGTGATGATGATCTGCTCTCTTCCGCTTTTCTTGGTATCGAGGTGCAGCTTACCGCGCAGTACCACTCTTCCGCGGCCAAAATGGAATGCGGCCTTGATGCCTTCCATTCCATAAATAGTACCACCCGTGGGGAAGTCGGGGGCCTTAACGTACTGCATCAGCTCATCGATCGATATCTCTCTATTGTCGATATAGGCGATACAGCCATCCACTACCTCGGTAAGGTTATGCGGCATCATGTTCGTTGCCATACCTACTGCAATACCACTCGATCCGTTAAGAAGCAGCTGCGGAATCCTGGACGGCAACACCGTTGGTTCCTGGAGAGAGTCGTCGAAGTTGAGTTGGAAGTCTACCGTTTCCTTTTCAATATCCTGCAGCATAGCCTCGGCCATGCGCTCCATTCTCACCTCAGTGTAACGCATGGCGGCGGGACCATCGCCGTCCTGGCTGCCAAAATTTCCCTGGCCGTCAACAAGGGTGTAACGCATGCTCCAGTCCTGGGCCATACGCACCATGGCATCATACACGGATGCGTCGCCATGAGGATGGTATTTACCCAGCACTTCGCCCACAATACGGGCTGATTTTTTAAACGGCCTGTTATGGGCCATACCCAGCTCATTCATCGCATGGAGGATGCGGCGGTGCACGGGTTTGAGGCCATCACGAACATCGGGTAAGGCCCGTCCTACGATCACCGACATGGAATAGTCGATGTAGGCGGTCTTCATTTGTTCCTCGATGTTTACAGGTATTATTCTATTGATGTCATTCGTTTCCTGAGGTCCAAAATTTTCTTCCATTCTTACAACTTGAGAAATAAATTTTAAGGTCTGCAAATGTACCCTATTTAGGGCTAAGAACCTTAGAATCGGGGGCATTTTAAGGACATATTATCATCGGCTTTCATCAGGGGTTTTTGGTGGCTGTGGCATGAGGGGCCCCGAGCATTCAGGCACGGTATTTTCAATTATCGGGCAGGAAAACTTTTATGATGAAACGGTTTTTATTGTTGAGGAGGAACGAAGAATTCGGACCCTATACCCTGGATGAGATCAAACGGTTCCGCCTCTACCCTGCCGACCTTATTTGGACAGACGAGGCCCAGCGCTGGATGCACCCTTCGGACATCGAAGATCTATGTGCCTTCGTAGAGACGGATGAAGCTTCACTATCGGGTTATCACCGCGAAATGCCTGATCCTTCGCGCAGATTGCAAAGGGTTATGAAGTCCGGTATGACGGAACGCTTTCCCTGCAGGCAACAATCGGCCGGGGTTGTGGAGAAAAAGAAATCCGTACAATCTCTTCCCCAATTCAAAGAAAATTACAGGGAATGGAGACCGGCAAGGAAAAAATTGCGTCGCAGCTTTGACACTATTTCGGATATGACAAAAGTGGCCATTGTATTTTCCGGGGTCGTACTTGGTTCGATGGTGATTAAAAAACTGGTTGACGGATTTGATGCCGGCGCCAGTCCGGTGAAGGCGGTGGCAACAACCAGCCCGAAACCAGTGATAGAAGGGCAGCCCTCTGAAAAGCTTAAATCAAAGGACCTGGTAACGGCAGTAGCGAAATCACCAAAGAATAAAGTGGACGCCAACATAAAAAATCAGGTAAGCATCAGGATCGAAGCGCTAAATAATTCCAGCGACGCTGGAAACAGCCAGCTGAAATTGGCCGTTGAGAATCGTTCCCGGCAGGATTTCGACAAAATAATTCTTACTGTAGATTTTTTTCAAGCGAATGGTGTTTTGCTGAAATCGGAACAGCTGACCATTTTATCAATTTCTGCTCATGGGCTGAAAACCTTATCCATAGCGGGTTATGCGCCGGGTACCACGGTCAGGTACAGGATCGTTCGCATAGACACCAGGCAGCAGAAGGCACGGTTGACACAAGCTTAAGTATAACGAATTCGATTGATAAAACCCGGGGTTTTTACCCGGGTTTCTTTATTCAGGGTGCTTACATTTGTTACCATGAGGAAAGGGATTCTGCTTTTTGGTGCGGGTAAATCCGCCACCGTGCTGATTGATTATTTACTCGGCGAGGCATGGGAAGAAAATTGGTTGTTGACAGTAGTAGATACAGACCTGGCGGTCGTGAATAAAAAGATTGGCGATTCTCCACACGGCAGGGCTGCATCATTTGATATTTTCGATGACGAAGCCCGGCGCGATGCGATCAGGAAAGCCGATATTGTCATTTCACTCATGCCTCCTTCCCTTCAAATACTTATTGCGAAAGATTGCGTTGCGTTCAGCAAGAA
>DATMHB010000779.1:0-3404 GCA_035555175.1 Flavisolibacter sp.
ACAACGAACAACATGCCACCGTTAAAAACACTTTTTACAACCAGTCAAAGCAATATCAACAGCCTTTCATCCGATAACCTCACATGGCCAACTGTAGCGCCGTCGAGCATTGATTTTTATTCAGCCAACAGAATACCCGGATGGCAGAATTCGTTGCTGGTAACCTGTCTCAAGGCAGGGAAAGTATACCGCTTGAAATTGAACAGCGCAGGCAATGGTCTGATGAGCTATGGAAGCGGCTTCGATACCATTTCTTATTTCCGGGGCCTTGGAAGATTCAGGGACCTGGCAATATCACCCGACGGTATGAAGATCTATATTGCCTGTGATGCGAGTGGTCAAACTTCAGGTCCAACGGGAAGTTTTAATGGCGGTGGTACGCCTCCTCCCAATGCGGGTTCCATCCTTGAATTTACTTATGTGGGCGTCATACTTCCTTTGAGGGAGCCGCAGCACTTCAGGCCAGTTGCGCAGGAAGAGCCCGTAAAGATCTTTCCAAATCCTGTAATGGCCAGCATTACAGTATCGGTAAATGCCAACGGCCATAAACCTTTTTCGATCGATATCATGAGTGCAAGCGGACAACTGATCAGAACAATGACCTCGTCTAAAAATGAAACCCTGATCGATGTCCGCGATCTGAAGCCCGGATTTTATTTTGTCCAGGTGCGCAGCGCATACGATCAGGTGATAAAAATTGAAAAGCTGGTCCGGCTCTGATCATTCGTAGCCGCCAAACCAATCTTCGTCCCAATTTTGGGGATCATTCGAAATTTTATTTTGCTGAATCAGGGTGGTTGGACCGTATACGACCGGTTTTATTACCGACAGCTTTACTTCCCATTTCTTTTGGCTGGGCTCGACGAGCGTCAGCGGGTATCCGCTGAACTGGATCGCCGTTTGTGAATGATCTTTCATAGTGCTTGGATTTTTGGATATTGATTATGTTTATCTACGCAATGTTAAATTAGGAATTCTCCTTAGTAAATCCAATAGGTGAGGGAAAAGATCCTAGGGAACAAGAGACCGAAGAATTCAAAATTCAAAATTCAAAAGGGGAGTCCTAAAGTTTGAATTACCTCACGCTCCCTGCTTTCGTAACTGCGGAAAAGCTCCTGTAGTAAGCGTTGTGCCTTAGTGTTTTGAATTTTGAATTTTGACTTTTGAATTAGTTTACCTCTCCGACCATTTTGCCCGGCACCACCCATTCATCAAATTGTTCGGGCGTAACGTATCCAAGCTTCACGGCCATTTCTTTTAGCGTGCTTCCTTCTTTGTGCGCTTTTTGCGCGATTTCGGCCGCCTTGTAATACCCGATTTTTGTATTGAGCGCGGTAACGAGCATCAGCGAATTGTCGACATGCTTTTTAATATTGGCCTCGATCGGTTCAATGCCTACTGCGCATTTATCATTGAAGCTTACGCATCCATCGCCAAGCAGTCTTGCGCTGTGAAGGAAATTAAAGATCATCACGGGTTTGAACACATTCAATTCAAAATGGCCCATGGCGCCGCCAACATTGATGGCAACGTCATTGCCCAGCACTTGAGCGGCGATCATCGTCAGTGCTTCGCATTGAGTAGGATTTACCTTGCCGGGCATGATGGAAGAACCGGGTTCATTGTCGGGGATAAAGATCTCGCCGATACCTGAGCGGGGTCCCGAAGAAAGCATGCGTATATCGTTGGCGATCTTCATCAGGCTGACGGCCGCCGTTTTCAATGCGCCATGACTTTCCACGATCGCATCATGTGCGGCCAGCGATTCAAATTTATTTTCTGCAGTAATAAATGCTAATCCGGTTAAGGCAGCAATATGCTTTGCCACATTCTTCGCATAGCCGGGAGGAGTATTGATGCCCGTGCCCACAGCTGTTCCGCCGAGTGCAAGCTCGGAGAGATGGGGCAGCGTATTTTTTATGGCCTTGAGTGCATGATCGAGCTGCGATACATAGCCGCTGAATTCCTGTCCGAGTGTAAGGGGCGTAGCATCCATGAAATGTGTTCTTCCGATCTTCACCACATGCATAAAGGCTTTCGACTTTGTTGCCAGCGTATCCCTGAGTTTTTCAATACCGGGAATGGTGATCTCCACCAGCATCTTGTATGCCGCAATGTGCATTGCTGTAGGGAAGGTGTCGTTTGACGATTGCGATTTATTTACGTCGTCATTCGGATGCAGCACTTTTTCCTTATCCGTGAGCTTGCCGCCGTTCAATACATGGGCCCGGTAAGCGATCACTTCATTTACATTCATATTGCTTTGCGTACCGCTACCCGTTTGCCATACTACCAGTGGAAAATAATCATCAAGTTTTCCCTCTAGGATTTCCTCGCAAACTTTTGAAATAAGGTCGAGCTTTTCCCTGGGCAAAACACCGGCTTCGTAGTTCGTGATCGCGGCAGCCTTCTTCAGATAGGCAAATGCGCGGATGATTTCTTTGGGCATCTTATTGATATCCTGCGCAATCCTGAAATTATCAATGCTCCGCTGGGTTTGGGCGCCATAATAGGCATCAACAGGCACTTTTACTTCTCCCATGGTATCTTTTTCTACTCTATAGTCGGCCATAGAAATAATTTAAGTGGCGCAAAGTTAGCCCGAAAATTGTATTGTATTCGTATCAACGATGAGTCATGAAATTGAGCCAATTGATTTTTATTGGATTGTGCACGTCGGCCATCTCGTCCTGCATATTCGTGGTGAGCGAAAATAAGGATAAGGAAGCCCTGTCATCAACCGATTCATCGAATGCGTATGCCAAAAAAGATTCGATCATTCCGGCTAAGACGGCGACCATTCCCGTGGATTCAGTAAAAAAGGATTCACCGGTCACGCAGATGCTTGCGGGAAAAAAAATTGATACGAAGAACACCGACCCGAAAAAGGTAGTTGAATATGCTACAACCCTCATTGGCGTCCCTTATAAATATGCGTCGACCGATCCAAATGTGGGTTTCGATTGTTCCGGCTTTATCACTTATGTGTTCCATCACTTCAATATTGTAGTGCCCAGGTCTTCTATCGATTTTACCGAAGTGGGTCAGGAAATTGCGGCGGAACAGGCCAAGCCCGGGGATCTGATTTTATTTACGGGCACCGATAGTACAGAACGGTTTGTGGGACACATGGGATTGATCGTTTCCAACGAAAATGGACAACTGAATTTTATCCACTCCACATCAGGCAAACAGAAAGGCGTGACCATTACGCCACTCAATGGCTACTACCAGGGACGCTATATGAAAACGATAAGAATATTTCCGCAGAACGGATAAGAATGGAAGAGAGAAGCGCAGACGAGAGCGCGGACAGTATTAAGGCTCAGTGTCCGCGCGGTCCCTCCTTCGTATTCATCCAGCTTCGTGCTGGGTTTCCCGCCGGGCGGGACCCGCGCACAGTT
>DATMHB010000780.1:0-8433 GCA_035555175.1 Flavisolibacter sp.
GAGTGCATTGAGCACCGATTGGATGTTACCGGCATTGTATTTTATAATTGCGAGATTCATTGTAAATTCATTTTTGGCGCTTCACCGGCGGGTACGGACCAGCCATGCTTCGACGCCGAAGCCGGCGTAGCCTCGCTACCTTCGGTGAAACTGCGCAGCATCTCCACCTTCGCGAAAGCTACGGTGGACAATAGCGGAAGTAGCTCACCTGGTAGAGCGACAGCTTCCCAAGCTGTAGGTAGCGGGTTCGAGTCCCGTCTTCCGCTCATTTTAAAATGCCCTCCAGGAAAGCCCTTGTCCTTTCCTCAATTTTGCCATCTTCGATCGCCTTGATGTAGGCCGTACCAATGATGGCGCCATTCGCATGCGCACATGCCGTTTCAAATGTGGCCTTATCGCGGATCCCGAAACCAACCAACACCGGATTTTTCAACTGCAGGTTTTGCAAACGCTGCAAATAAGCTTCGATCGACCCGAAGTCTTTGTCCGATCCCGTAATGGAGGATGAGGAAACTGCATATAAAAAACCGCTGCTTAATGCATCGAGCTTTCTGGTTCTCTCCGCGGATGTTTCAGGGGTAACCAAAAAAATAAAATCCATTCCATGCTTCTTCACAATGTCCCTGTATTCGAGTTCATATTCGTACATGGGAATGTCCGGAATGATCAATCCATCCACGCCCGCTTCGGCTGCCCGCGAACAAAATTTTTCAAATCCATATTGCAGCAGCGGATTGAGATAGCCCATGAGAACGAGCGGCGTGCTGATCTCCTTCCTGAATCCCTGCAACTGGTCGAACAATTTTGAAATGGTCATACCATTCTGAAGGGCCCTTACACTGCTTGCCTGGATCACCGGGCCGTCCGCAAGCGGATCACTGTAAGGCATGCCGAGCTCGATCAGATCTGCTCCATTTTTTTCCAGGGCCTTCATCACTTCAAGCGTGCTGTTTAGTTGAGGATAGCCCGCTGTACAATAAACGTTCAGCACCCTGCTTTTTTTCTTTTTAAATAATTCTTTGATCCGGTTCATTCTCTTTATAATAAATCGTAAAAAGGTGCAACATTCTCCCAGTTCTCATCTGCCTCAACCGCATAGCTGTTTTCTCTTTCGATACCCGACAGAAAAAATTCAAGAAAATCAGAAACCGCTTCACGGTCCCTCGTATAAAATATGATCTCCCTTGTTCGATAAGCCGTTGTATGACCTACATGAACGGACCTTGTCTGCTCCTCCAGGTATGAGATGATCTTTTTCTCGACCTCATTCAGATAATCATATTCTCCTTCCTCAGGATGACCGTTCTCATTATAAGTATCCGGAATGATCTGAATGAACACCGAATAAGGGTATTGAGACCTGTCTTCAAGATTTTTCAGATCCGCGTTGATAATGGCCAGGGCAGGATGGCCCTCTACCTCAAATTCAAATCCCGTATAAGTTGCGTGCTCACTTTTCATTTGTTTTTTTTATCGATCACCATCACGCGAGTTCATTAAGCATTCCCCTTTCGTCCATGATCCTCATGTACGTGGCGAGATCCTTGTCGCCTCTTCCGCTGAGACAAACCACCACGACATCTTTTTCTTTCAGCCCTATCTGGTGCAGCACAGCAAATGCATGACCCGTTTCCAGCGCAGGAATGATGCCTTCCATTCTTGCCACGTCCATGGAAGCCTGCACCGCTTCGCCGTCGGTGGCGCAAAGGAATTTTGCCCTGCCCGTATCGAACAAATGGGCATGCAGGGGGCCGATACCGGGATAATCGAGGCCGGCAGAAATACTGTGAGGTTCTACTACCTGTCCATCTTCGGTTTGCATCACGAGGCTCCTGCTTCCATGAAGAATACCACCCGTTCCGAGTTGTGTGGTCGCTGCAGTTTTCCCCGTATGCACGCCTTCACCCGCAGCTTCTACCGCCACCAATTGTACCCGGCTTTCATCGAGAAAATGATAGAAAGCGCCGGCTGCATTCGAGCCGCCGCCCACACAGGCAATGACATGCGAAGGCAATTCGCTTCCTGTTTTCCCGCGCAACTGCCAACGGATCTCTTTGCTGATGACACTTTGAAAACGAGCGACCATATCAGGATAAGGATGCGGACCTACCACACTTCCGATAATATAATGCGTATCGTTAGGATGATTGATCCAGTCGCGTATAGCTTCATTGGTGGCATCCTTCAGCGTTTTGCTTCCGCTCAGCGCCGGGATCACTTTCGCACCAAGCATTTTCATGCGGGCTACATTCGGCGCCTGTCTTTCGATATCTTTTTCGCCCATGTACACGATGCACTCGATGCCTTTCAATGCGCACACGGTGGCAGTAGCCACGCCATGTTGTCCCGCGCCCGTTTCCGCAATGATCCTTTTTTTATTGAGCCGTTGCGCCAGCAGGATCTGCCCGACGGTATTGTTGATCTTATGAGCGCCGGTATGGCAGAGGTCTTCTCTTTTCAAATAGATCTGCGTACCCAGCCGCTTACTCAGCCTTTCAGCAAAGTACAAGGGCGTTGGCCTTCCTACATAATCTTCCAGCAATTTTTGATACTCCTTCTGAAAACCCGGCTCATTGATGATGTCGAGGTATCTTGTGCGCAGTTCTTCCACATTCCGGAACAACATTTCAGGAATAAAGGCGCCGCCGAACTTTCCATAATAACCTTGTGCATCCGGCGCGGTAAAGGTTGTATGCTCAGTTTGATTATTCAATGGTTTTATTTTTTCCGCCGAAGCGGGTCAATCAAATATTTTTTATCATGCAGATCAAATGGATTCCAATGCTGTTCTGGTCTTTTCATTCACAACAGTGCCCGTGTTCAGCGTCGACGCAGGCTCGAACAACATCACCCAAACTTCTTCTTTCGCCACCGGCCTGTGTTCAACCCCTCTGGGCACCACCAGCATTTCTCCTTCATCCAGGCTGATCGTCTGATCCCTGAGTTCCATGTCAAAACTTCCCTTCACCACCACGAACATTTCGTCTTCGTTCTCATGGCTGTGCCAGACAAAAGGACCGGTAAACTTCACCAGCTTTACCTGCTGGCCGTTCAATTCAGCAACGATCCTTGGATTCCAGTGATCATTGAACAGCGCGAATTTTTCTTCAAGGTTGATCTTATTCATGATTGTGTAATTCATTAATGAATGCCTGCACCTTGGCCATATCTTTCACGCCGGGCGACGATTCGAAACGGCTGTTGATATCCACCACAAAAAGGTCTTTGGCAACCGGGTCTTTCATAAATTCCTTCACGAGCCCCGCATCTGAAGGTTCTATGCCCCCACTCAGAAAAAAAGGCTTGCCTACATCGAGGCCCCTGAGCCGGTTCCAATTAAATTTTCTGCCTGTTCCTCCATATACCATTTTCCCGTGTTCGTCTTTTGCCGGCGTAACACCCGTATCAAACAAAAACATGTCGGCATCCTGGTAATAGTCTTTCAGCATCCAGCTCACATGATCATTATCCATAAACCTGAAAGCCTTTATCACGTGTATATAATCAGCGATCTTCGAACATTCATATGGTGTTTCGTGACCATGCAGCTGAACCATATCGAGGCCGAAATCATCCACCTGCTTCATTACTTCGTCGTATGAAGCGTCCACGAACACGCCGACTTTGTAGGGTTTCAGCTTTGCTTTTTTTACATCTGCTCCCGCCACGCCGTGCTTTAACACGTAGCGCGGACTTTTTGGGTAAAAGATCAGACCAGCGAATTCAACGCCCATGTCGCCCAACTGGTGCATCTGGTCGATGCTGGTCATACCGCAGACTTTTACTTTCATGTTGCCTCCTTCCTCTTCATTGAAGAGGGATTTTGCTTTTACTTTGATCGTTTAGCAAAAGCAATCGCCGCCTGATCCAATTTATGACACAATCACCGCCCGTATCATTTATTGTTTGCCTACCTGCCAAATCCGGACTCATCCGATCACAGCGCATAGGTAAAATCTCTGAATGCCTGTCCCGGGTCGGCCTGCTTCATAAAATATTCGCCGATCAGAAAGCCCTTGAAACCAAAAGCTTTCAGGTAATGAATGTTCTTCACATCGTTGATGCCACTCTCTGCGATCCTGATCTTTTCTTCGCCGATCTTTTCCGCGAGCCGCACCGAATGCTCCAGGCTCACATCGAAAGTTTTCAGGTTGCGGTTATTGATGCCAACCATATCCACATCATCGCAAACATGTCCGAGCTCAGTTTCATCATGGAGCTCCAGCAGCACTTCCAGGCCCAGCTGTTTCGCAGCACCCGCCAGCCGCTTCACGTCCTTCCTGTCCAGGCAGGCCGCGATGAGCAGGATCACATCCGCTCCAAAGGCTTTCGCTTCCACCAGTTGGTACTCATCGATCATGAAATCTTTCCGCAGAATGGGAATACCATTGTCCCTTGCTGCCAACAGATCATCAAGCGATCCGCCAAAGAACTCCAGATCGGTGAGTATTGAAATTCCCGAAGCTCCGTAGCCAGAATACATCCGCGTTACTGATTCAACACTATCGCGGTTATTGATCACTCCTTTCGAAGGAGATCTCCTTTTATATTCTGCAATGATGCCAGTCTTGCGCTCATCCGCCAGGGAGGCCTTCAATGATTTTGTTTCATACGAAAAATAACGGCCCCGCTCAAGCTCCTTAATTGAAGTTTGTTGCTTCCGCCCGGCAACTTCCTTTTTTTTGTGTTCAATGATCCTTTCGAGAATATTCATTACTGCAATGAAATTAATTTTTGAAACCCTTTAAAGGCCTTTCCGCTTTCGAGGCTTTCTACCGCCGCGGCATAGGCATCATCATAATGTTGGAACGTGCCTGTACACTGCAACGCCATGGCTGCATTGGCAAGTACCACCGCATTCTGCGACCAGCTGCCTTCACCTTTCAGTATCTTCAAAAAGATCCTGGCCGCTTCATCCACGGAGCTTCCTCCCTGAATATCGGAAGCCGAAACGGTGCGCTTGCCCAATTCCTCGGCAGAAAAAACCCTTTCGCCCCTCATCGTGATCACCTTCGTATCATTGGTCAGTGATATCTCGTCGTATCCATCAAGGCTGTGGATAATGGTAAAGGGCTTGCCTGTTTGCTGCAGCAGGTAATTATAGATCCTTGCCATTTCGAGGCTGTACACGCCCACCAGCTGGTAGCCCGGCATAGCCGGATTGACCATGGGACCGAGCATGTTGAAAAAGGTGCGAAAGCCGATCTGCTTCCTGATCTGGGCTACGGCCTTCAAAGCAGGATGAAACATGGGTGCATGCAAAAAACAAAGGTTCGCTTCGTCGATCTCCTTTTTCAACCTGCCGTTATCATTCTTGAATTTGTATCCAAGCTGCTCCATCACATTCGAAGCACCGCTGACCGACGTAGCACCGTAATTGCCATGCTTGGCCACTTTCCGGCCGGCACCGGCAACAATGAAGCAGGCAAGGGTTGAAATGTTGAAAGTGTTCTTTCCATCGCCGCCCGTTCCCACTATATCGATCACCTCTTCATCATCAAGGTCGACAGGCACGGCAAGCTCCAATAAGCCATCGCGAAATCCCTGCAGTTCTTCGATGGTAATACTCCGCATAAGGAATACCGTTATGAAGGCCGCGATCTCGGTGTCATTGTAGACAGCCTTGCCAAGATTCAGCATGATGTCCCTGGCCTCCTGCCGGGTGAGCACTTTATGTTCGAACAACCTTTGTAAAATCTTTCTCATATGTCGATTGAAGGTCTCAGGAATTTGCTATTGTTTTAACCAGTTTCTCAGTATCGTTTCGCCATCGGGTGTCAGAACACTTTCCGGATGAAATTGTACGCCCTGCACATCAAAGCTTTTATGCTGCAGACCCATGATATATCCATTTTCATCCCGCGCCGTGATCTCCAGCGTTTCCGGAAATCCTTTCTCGCTCACGATCCAGCTGTGATATCTTCCAACTGGAATTTGCGCAGGCAGGTTCCTGAACAAGGGCGCCTTCGCAGTGTCCAATGCACAATTGGTGGCCACGCCATGATACACCGTTGAAAGATTCACCAGGCTGCCGCCGAACGCTTCACCTATGGCCTGATGGCCCAGACAAACGCCAAGAATGGATTTGCTGGAAGCATACTCCCTGATCAAGGGCAGCAGTAAACCCGCTTCCTTTGGAATGCCCGGGCCGGGCGAAAGAATGATCTTATCATAATCTTTTACCTTTTCCATCGCGATCTGGTCATTACGAAATACTTCCACCTGGTCGCGTACAATTTTCTGCACGAGGTGCACGAGGTTGTACGTGAATGAATCATAATTATCAAAAACGAGTATCTTCATTTTCTCTCACTTTTTTTGCGATGGCACGTCGCATTCATTAGTTCAACCCGCTATGCTTTCGGCCATCACCATAGCGCTCTTCAGGGCATTCAGTTTATTGTTCACTTCCTGCAGTTCGCTCTCAGGCTTGCTGGCTGCCACAATGCCGGCACCGGCCTGCAGAAATAAAGTATTGTTCTTGCTCAGCAGCGTTCGGATCATGATGGCATGATTGCACGATCCGTCAAATCCGACAAAGCCGATGGCGCCGCCGTAAAAGCTCCGCCCTGTCGGTTCCAATCCGTCGATCAGCTGCATGGCCCGGTACTTGGGCGCACCGCTCAGCGTACCCGCAGGAAAAGTCTTGAACAGGATGGCAAAAGGGTTCGTCCGTGGCGGAACATCACCCATCACCTCGCTCACAAGGTGGATGACATGCGAATAATATTGCACCTGCCTGTACTGGCTTACTTGCACATTGGTGCACACCGTGCTGAGGTCATTCCGGGCCAGGTCGACGAGCATCACGTGTTCTGCATTTTCTTTTGGATCCTGCACCAGTTCATCTGCCCTTTGCTGGTCAATGAGGTCCTCGCCTGTACGGCGGAAGGTGCCGGCGATCGGGTGCACAATGGCCTTACCATTTTTCACGATCAGCTGTGCTTCCGGAGAAGAGCCCATCAGCTTATAATCTCCATAATCGAAAAAGAATAAATAAGGCGAAGGGTTGATGTGACGCAGCGCACGGTACACATTAAATTCATCGCCGATGAACGATTGCTGGAACCGCCGGCTTAGCACGATCTGAAATACATCGCCACGATAACAGCTTTCGATCCCTTTTTCAACCATTTCCGTGTACTGCCTGTCTGTAAGATTCGAGGTTTCTTTTGAAGTGACCCTGAACGGGTAAACCGGCACGTCTTTGCTGCCGATGAGACTTTCCACCATCGAGATCTCGCTCTCGAGTCCTTCGATCTTATTCTCACAAAGGATCAGCTCATCCTTGTGATGATTGAGTGCGATCACGTACTGATACAACCTGTACCTGGCAGCAGGGATCACATTGGAGCCGTCTCCATTTTTACTGAACCTGATGGTTTCAAAGAACTGCACCGCATCAAAAGTGAAGTAGCCATATAGTCCCTGCGCGAAGCTTGCTGCTTTTGCATCATCAGACCGAAGCTGGAAGCACTGCATATAATTCCACAACACATCTTTCAGCTCAAGGCCGCTGATCGCTTCCTGTTGCGCTTTTTGACCCGGGAATTTTTTCTCAAGGGTCTTCTCGTCCTGCACTTCAATGCCGCCGATGGCATTGATGCAGATGAAGGAATAACTGTTCTCGGCCGCATGATGGTCGGCGCTTTCCAAAAGGATGGTATCACGGAAACGGTCGCGCAGCCGCAGGTAAATACCCACTGGTGTAAAAACATCAGCGAGCATTTTCTTTACCGTCGTATTGATTACAATTGGTTTCATTCCCTTTAATTTCTCTGCCAGGCTTCACGATCATCGTGAGCCAGGCAGGTCAGCAATAAAAAAGCCCCGGACTTGCGGGGCTTCTGAATATCATGATCAATCATAATAATGACTACACAGAAACCCGAGAGTCTGTATGCCACCACCACTGATTGTTGATCGATTGTCTCATTCTGGTGCAAAGATGAAGGCTGGATCACAAACCAGCAAAAAAATTTTCAATAGCTTTAATTAAAGAATTTTATGACGGTTCAGCATAAGAAAATGGGTACCAGAGGCCTCTTCTACGTGGAGTATGAAGGAAATATAGCTGCTGAAATGGTGTATAGCATGCCCGCGCAGGATCAAATGCTGATCGAGCATACGGAAGTATCTGATGAATTGAGAGGAAAGAATATTGGCTATGAACTGGTGCACGCGGGCGTAGAATATGCCAGGCATCATGCTATGAAGATCATTCCGATCTGCCCTTTTGCGCGCGCCGTCCTTAACAAGAAGCCCGAATGGCAGGACGTGCTCGAGGCCTGAACCGTTTCGCATACAGGCGCGAAGTTTGCAAATGCCAGGCGCAATTACTCAGGTAGAAATCACTTTGCTGGCCTTGCTATCCAATCAATGCGGCATTCAACATTTAAAATAAGTCCCTCGCGCTTACATCAGTTTCCCGCC
>DATMHB010000781.1:0-7823 GCA_035555175.1 Flavisolibacter sp.
GGCGAGAATCTCATCCGGCAACAGGGTTCTGAGGCTTGTGCTGCTGGCAGTATATGGATACTGGTCTATCGTTACGTCGATGCCATCGACTCTGGCCCTTGCGATCATCGCAACGGTTTCCCTGCTCCGGCCCCAGTTCTGCTGGCCACTTAATTTGAAATGAGATATTTCCACCGGCATCTTGGCTTCTCTTCCAATGAAGAGGGCTTCATCTATGGCCTGGATAACGCTGTCGCCCTCGTCGCGCATGTGTGAAGCATAGACGCCATTGTATTTGGCCGCCGCTTTTGCCAGGCGCAATACCTCTTCGGTTGAAGAATAAGTTCCCGGAATATAAATCAAACCGGTGCTGAAACCTACGGCGCCGTCCTTCATCGCCTGTTCAACAAGGGCCTCCATCTTTTTCATTTCCTCTTCTGAAGGTGTACGGTTGGCAGTGCCCATTACAGCTTTTCGCACATCATTATGGCCGATCAGACTTGCCACATTGATGGAGAGATGGAGGGAATCTACCCTCTGAAAATATCGTTTGAGATCCACGTTCGACGCACCGCAATTGCCCGTGACAACGGTAGTTACTCCATCGAAAATAAAATTATCCGCCGTAGGGTTTTTCTCTGCGTCACCCTCGATATGGGTGTGTACGTCAATAAAGCCCGGCGATACGATCATGCCCTTTGCATCGATTTCCCGTGCGGCGGTCATGGACCTGATCTTGCCGATCTTTATGATCTTGTCATCCTTGATCGCTACGTCTGCATATATCCATGAATTGCCTGTGCCATCGAGCAGGCGGCCGTTGCGGATGATGATGTCCGCGCTGTTTTGCGCAAGCAATCCGCCGGACAAAAAAAGCAGTGCAAAAATTAACAGTGGATGCTTCATGCTTAAAATTATTGAAGTGCATTGATTCATGATCCTGATTGATGACATGTGTTTACTTCATTACCGGCAGGGCTAAATAACTGTTGAAATAAACTCTTTGCTCCGCCTTGATGAAATCTGTTTCTTTTGCTTCAAAAATATTCGGCACAAATTTTTGAGGATTCCGGTCGATCACGGGGAACCAAGTGCTCTGAACCTGGATCATCATCCTGTGGCCTTTTTTAAAAACATGGTCGATGTCGTGAAGGTCGATCACAAATTCTTCCGGCTGATTGGACTTCATTGGTGTGGGATGTGCAAATGATTTTCTGAACCGGCCGCGGAACACTTCCATCGCTACCGGTAATTGATAGCCGCTCATAGAATAATTATCCGGGTCGAAGGCCGGATAAACGTCGATCAGTTTCACAACCCAGTCCGCATCGGTGCCCGACGTACTTGCATTCAGGTGTGCCACCACCTTGCCGGTAACAGTAAGGTCTTCGATCAGCGAATCGGAAGTGAAGGAGGCTACATCAGGACGCGAATAAACGAAGCGCTGGTCTTCTACCTGCCATGGCCTCCAGCGGCTTCCGGGGCCGTAAGTGGCTTCGATCGGCAGCGTGCGATACGGCACAGGATGGCGGGGATCGCTAATGAAAGGAGTAAATCCCTTATCGTTCGCCTGCTGGAAGCCGCAACGCCCGTCCGGTTGCACAAATAATTTCTTAACCGTAGTTTCTTTTGGAGGCCACGACGAGTAGTTCTTCCATTGATTGCTGCCGGTTTGAAATATCGTAGCCTCATCAAATTGTCCATTGCCCTTTCCCTTCAGCCAGTAATCGAACCACATTTTTTGAAGATCGCGGAACTGGTCTCCTGTTTTTTGTACGAATGAAATTTTTCCAAGGCTGTCACCGTGTGTTCTGCCCCACCCTCCATGGTTCCAGGGCCCCAATACAATATAGTTCCGGTTGAAGCTGTCCTTTTTTTCCATATGACCATACATGAGCTGCGGACCGTTAATGTCTTCCTGGTCGAAGAAGCCACCAACGTGCAGCATGGGAACTTCGGGTGCGCCAACATAACTGAGGGGAGAGTTCTGTTGCCAGAATGTATCATAATTGGGATGCTGAACGAAATTGTTCCAGGTCGGGATTTTCCCATGGAAGTATTTTTCGTTTACATTTCTCAGTGAGCCCAGTTTCAGGTACCATTCATACAGATCGTATTGAGGAAAAGGAAAATCGGAATCGGTAGTCCTGTCGTATTCGACCTCGTACGTGTATTCCATTCCATAGCTGAGGCGAAAAGCTCCATTGTGATGGAAGTCGTCGCCGAGAAAAAGATCTCCCATGCACGCCTGCTCAGATGCGGCCTTCAGTGCAGGATGATGATCAATGGCCCCCACCAGTGCCAGCCAGGCGGGGTAGGAAATCCCAAGAATGCCGGCCTTGCCATTGTTGTTCGGCACATGTTTCACGAGCCAGTCGATGGCATCATAAGTGTCGGTGCTTTCATCGATGGCGCCCTTGTGTTTTAAATGCATAATTGGCTGGTGGATCTGCATGGTGCCTTCACTTTTATATTTACCGCGTATATCCTGAAAAACGATCACATAACCTTCCTTCGCCATATTGCTGAAGTAAGGCACTGAAAGCAGATCGTATTTTTCGGAAACAGAAGCGCCATAAGGCGTACGCTGCAACAGGATGGGAAGCGGCTCCGTTTTTTCCCTGGGCGTAAAGATCACAGTGTATAATTTGATGCCATCCCGCATAGGGATCATCACTTCCTGTTTATTGTAGCCCGTAATGGTTTGTGCAAAAACAACCAGCACCTGCAAAAGTGAACAAGAGAATAGAAAAAGTTTTTTCATATCGGCAATTAATGACGTGGCTAAAGATATTATCGATTGCGACTTATGTCAAAAATATAGTTGGAACAGCAGTGGCAGGCGAAGCCTCAAGGTCATTCCGCCGAGGCGCGCTGTGTTTCATTCAAAGGATAAAAGGTAAAAGGCCAACTACTTAAAGCATTGGGCTTACTTCTGCCGCTCGCTCCCCCTCTGTTTCCCGCTCTGTCTTCCTCCTCGCTCCCGCTCTGTTTCTCGCTCTGACCTTTTCCCTCGTTCTCCGCTCTATCCGCCGAAGCCTTGGCGTAGGCGGACTCTGTTTCTCGCTGTTCTCCTCGTGTCCCTCCTGCTTGCAAATGCGCAGACAAGCTCACTGACGCAATTATTAAGAAAGCGAGATGAGGAGACACGCGGCGGACATCGAATTTGCCGATCGCATCAGACAGCGTATTTGGATCTGTCCCTCCCCACCCGAAGCTTCGCGTTCCATGCGGCCTTTGGACGCACATCACAAGGCGTGCGCAATCTAATCGTGGTATTCTTCTTGCATACATGCCCAAGAGCTACGATAAGATTTTGAATTAAACGAAAAATGAATAACATGAACAGAAGGACCCTCATTCCAGTTCTTTTGATACTTGCAGTACTGGCACTCGGTTATGCCATCTATCGTTCAACCGCCGTCAGGACCATCGTGATGGAAAACGGACAGCAGCAGATATATAATGAACCCCAGCACGGTCTCACACTGGGCCTTTGCATTTTTTCCGGCATGTGCCTGCTTGGCATTGTTGGACTAATGGGGCAGCGCGATGAAGTGCGGAATGAACCACCCGTTACGGTCACGAAGCGGAATACATCAACCACATCCACGAATTATCCGCAATAACGACAAGGTTGTTGAAAGACGGATCATTGCCGCCGGCAGTCCAGATTCATTCATGTAAATGGTATTCCTTCCGCAGTACTTCAAGAACCGAAGCTGCCTGTTCAAGCCGCCGTTGACCAAACTCCATTTGGTAGGTATTTACATTTTTGAGAAAATGCACATGGCTGTACAATTGATTCAGATGCATGCGGTCGTTTAAGAGCAGGGATGGATTGCCAGCTGGCCTGCTGATGCTCATTCCATTTACCATTTTTTCAAAAACCCTTGCGTCGAACATGGTCTTTAATGCGGGATAATATTGCTGGATGAGGGCCTCCTCTCTTTCTTCTATGTTGGTCTAGAACCGCATCTGCTGATCATATTGCATGATGCTTTCGCGCGCTGCGTTGCTCCTGATCAGGCGCAGGTTGCCTGCATTCTTCAGTTGCGTGAGTGTTCCATCGTTGTTATACATGCGATTGATCCTGGGCATCCAGCGTGCATAATAATAGAGCTGGCTTCCATACTTTCCAGGTTCGGCAGAACCAAGTATGAAGAGCATGGAATCAATCATCACCTGCTTTTCCTTCCTGCGATCGAGTAAACTATCCAACTGGTGGATATCCGCCAGGAGGTCTGCGTACATGGAATGAATGAATTGATCCTCGCGCTGTACTTCTACATAATGCTCCCTCGTGTTGTCCACAAAGAAGCCGGCTACAACAGCCATAAAGAGAATGAGAAAATCCAGCACGTAGTGCTTGAAATGTTTTTCCGCATGGCTCCTATGTGCACGAGGTGGTTGCTTTGTGGTTGCGAACTGCTGTGTTGTGTTAAGTGGTGGAAGAGATGGCAATGTGATTTCACCGCCGTGCGTCCCGGGAGCATGGCCCTTTGCGCCGCGTGCTGGCGACATCCTGTCCTTTTTTAATTTCTTGTCCTTCATAACAGCATATGAAGGTTTTCAGGGACCGGAGCTGGTATAAATGTAAAATTATTTCGTGCCCCTGCTATCTATTCGCCCGTCGATTTGTCACCAACGAACCATTGCTCCTTATTCTTGAAAAGCACGTTGAACGTAGTGAGGGAACCGTAGATCCTCGTAATATATTGCTGCAGATTGACCTTTTCTTCATCGGTCAGCTTTTTGTGCGCGTTGATCTGCTGTTCCATTACACGCAGGCGATCCCGCAGCATTACTATCTTATGAAAAAAATCCTCGATGGGGATTTCTTTTGGCTTCAGTGTTTTGTCGGCAGGCTGCAATACCATGGTGCCGCCCGTCCAGCGGTCGCCGAGTCTTACAATTTCAGCAGGTGCGGCCCAGAGTCTCACGATTTTAAGAAGTGAGCGTTCTACATCCGAATGCGTCTCGATCTCTTCTGTCACGTTCTCGGGAATGATCTCTTCGAGCTTCGTATCGTTCTTGTCCACTTCCTTTATTCCATGGTTGATAAAAGAAATGAGGTAAGTAGCATAGCGAACGCCCACGATAACGCCCGGCCCGTATTGAGTATGTTGCAATCTTGTTCCGATCCCAAGGTTCAGTTGATCCATTCCTGAAAATAACTTTTTAAATCTTTTTCGCCCGCTGCACAGGGCAATTTATTTCATTGTTTTATAAATTCATAAGGGGTGAACTCCACAAAATCGGCGACCGTCACTGTCACCGATTTCACCTTGCCGCCCTGCACCAAGAAAGGCCACACCTTCACTCCATACAAAGGATCATTAAAGCTGGCCAAAAACCTGTTGCCGCCAAGGGACTCCAGCTCGGCATAGCGGCCCTTATGGTGCTCGAACCTTGCAATCAGCTTTCCGCTCTCCATCTGAATATTCATTTTTCCATACACATTGTGGACATAGTTTCCTGTGAATACATTCAAGGGGAGGGAAGGTTTGGGATGCCGGGCAATGCTGTCCCTCTTTGCCTGCAGCCATTGGTGACTGCGCGCTTCATCCTTCTTCTGAAGATCCAGATACACGCCACTGTAATTTCTGTAAGGCAAACCGAAATAAGCATCCATCACTTCCCACTTCAGAGCCTCATAAAAATTGTTGGCATCCGTATTTGTAAGCACAATGATGCCGAGGTTTTCTTCAGGCACGAGCGTAACACTGGTAACAAACCCATTGACGCCTCCTGTATGAGAAACGATCTCGCGGCCACTGTATTCCTGCAGCACCCATCCAAGTCCGTACAATACAAAATGGCCCGTGTTATAAAGATAACCGCCATTGCCCAGGATCGATGCCGGTTCTCTTGTTTGTGCAATGGCCCTGGCGGGTACCACCTGTTTGTTATTATACATGCCGTGATCCAACTGCATCAACACCCAATGACTGAGATCGTTGACGGAGGAAGAGATGCTGCCCGCAGGAGCCAGATTCTCGAGATGACCATAGCGGACTTTTTTTATCTCGCCATCTATCATGGTGTGCGCAGAAGCCCGGTCCGTTGCGGCATTCATATCATTTGAAGAAAGAAGCGAATGATTCATGCCCAGCGGAATAAAAATGCTGTCGCGCACAAAATCTGCCCAAGATTTTCCGCTTGCTTTTGGGATCACCTGGCCGGCCGTCATAAACGCGGCATTGGTGTACCCCCAGCGACTTCGAAAACTATATCTTGGCTTCATCCGACCAAATTTCTCGCGCACTTCAGCGAGCGAGAGGTCGGAATCAAAATACATAAAATCGCCCTGGAAGGTCTCAAACCCGAGGCGGTGACAAAGCAGGTCCCGGATGGTGGCTTCCTTTGCCACCCATGGATCGTACAATTTGAAATCGGGCAGCCATTGCTGCACCTTATCATCGAGCGATAATTTGCCATCGGCATCCAGCATTGCGAGTGCCGTTGACGTAAAGGCCTTTGTATTCGATCCGATCATGAATAGCGTGTTCTCGTCCACTGTGTCCCGACCCCCGGCTTCTCTCACTCCATAGCCCTTCATCATCACCACCTTTCCGTCTTTAACAATGCACACGGCCGCACCGGGAATTTTCCAATCCTTGAGTGCTTTCATTACGTAGGCATCCAGGCTGTCTTTGACGAATGCCGGGGTGTCCTGCGCGCAAATGGATTGGGAAAGAACTGAGAGAATAAAGAGCAGCAGAATATTTAGTTGCTTCATACCGTTGATTTATCGTGTTCGAGCTTTTTCCTGATCCGATAAGTGGCGATACGCATGATCACCGGGATCATCGGCGGGATCCAAACCGCCACTTTCGGGGCGAGGAAGATATACGTGAGCGCCATGGTTATAAAAATAGCAGGACCCGTTAGTGCCCTCATGGAAAAATAAGATCTGATCTCCTTGGTCAAGCCTTCCGAAAGGTGCAGTTTCGGATCACTGATATGTCGCCAAAGAAGGAAATTCATGACACCAAGAAAAACTATATTGGTGACGTAGATGATGACCGGAATGTTCAGGTAGCGTAAAATATATTCGCTGTAGATGGCCGTGCTGAATGGCATAAGTACTACCGCGAGAAGGAACATCAGGTTCATCCAGATCATCTTCTTCGAGTAGTTCACCACAAAACCAAACATGCGATGATGAATGGCCCAGTACATGCCGATGATAAAAAAACTGATGAGGAAGCCGATGAACTTAGGCACCATTTCATCCAGTGCGCCGGCAAGGGCTTTGTCCGTGGCCGTGTGGCGGTCGATATTCGGCACTCTGATCTCGAGAACAAGCAGCGTGATGGCAATGGCAAAGACAGCATCGCTGAATAAGATCATCCGCTCGAGCTGAAATTCCTTTTTTAGCTCGTTGTGCAGAGGTGTAGCCATGATGAAGATTTGTTCCCTAATATATTCAATCCTTTCTACCTGACCTGACGCGGCTTGGTGTTGGCAGCAAAGACCCGCAGGAAATTTCCTCCGAGTATTTTCATGATATCCTTTTTCGAATATCCCCTGGCCACGAGGGCTTTTGTAATGAGCGGAAATGAGGCCACATCATCGAGGGACTGCGGTGCGGATTCGATCCCATCGAAATCGGAACCAAGGCCCACATGGTCTACGCCGATCAGCTTTACGATATAATCGAGATGGTCCATTAAAAGCGAAAGGGGCGGCCGCAGGGCATTGGCCTCGGCAGTGTATTTTTTCGAGATCCATTCTTCTACCTCATAATTCGCCCACTTAAGTGCGTGCAGCGAGTCCACTTCTTTTTGGTGTGCGGCCAGGAAGGCATCCTTTCTTTTTGCATAGTTACTGTCGAGGAA
>DATMHB010000782.1:0-3712 GCA_035555175.1 Flavisolibacter sp.
GCGCCAATTATTTGTTTGCAGGGGCCGCCGATCTGTATGCCGAGACGGGCGATCCGGCCTTGCTGGCTACACTGGACCGGATGTGGAACGACGTGGTCAATCACAAAATGTATATCACAGGAGGCTGTGGCTCGCTCTATGATGGCGTATCCAACGATGGCACATCCTATGATCCAAATGACGTTGAAAAACTGCACCAGGCTTATGGACGGCAATATCAATTGCCAAATTTGACTGCACACAATGAAACCTGCGCCAACATAGGGAATGTTTTATGGAACTGGCGCATGCTGCTCATCACAGGCGAAGCCAGGTACGTCGATGTAGTGGAACTCGCCCTATACAACAGCGTTCTTTCAGGGATCAGTCTCGATGGGAAGAAGTTCTTATACACCAATCCCCTTGCTTATTCCGACGAACTTCCATTCACACAACGCTGGTCGAAACAGCGCGTGCCCTATATCTCCCTGTCCAATTGCTGCCCGCCAAATGTAGTACGCACGATCGCAGAGGTAAGTAATTATTTATACAGCACATCGGGGAAAGGGATCTGGCTGCATTTATACGGTGGCAACAAACTATCTACAACGCTAAGCGACGGTTCCGCTGTCCGACTGTCAGAACAAACGAACTATCCATGGGATGGCCATATCACCTTGCGTTTTGATGAAACGGCACAAAAACCTTTTTCTGTTTTTTTAAGAATACCGGGCTGGTGTCATCATGCGAAGATCCTGGTGAATGGAAAATTGTATTCAACCGAAACCAACGGTGGCACCTATGCAGAAGTGAGACGGGCGTGGCGAAAAGGAGACCGACTGCAATTGATGCTCGACATGCCGGCAACGATGATCGAAGCAAATCCGCTGGTTGAAGAAACTAAAAACCAGGTGGCCGTCAAGCGCGGGCCGGTGGTATATTGTTTGGAATCGGTTGACCTGGATAAAAAAACTTCGGTGTTCGGGATCACGCTTTCAACAAACGAAGTGTTCAAAACGGTTCCGCTAAAGATTGACAACAGTAATATGATGGCGCTGGAAACAACTGGCAGGAAAACAGATAATGGTGAATGGCAAGATCATTTGTATAAGGAAGTATCGAAGAAGCCAACTGAATCGATCAGAATAAAGCTCGTCCCCTATTTTGCCTGGGGCAATCGCGGCCATTCGGAAATGACAGTATGGTTACCGGTGCGTAAATGAGCATTATTGACGGGAGGTCTCAATCGTTGCAGGTCCCAGCAGTCCGGCAGGTAATAAGGCTTTGTTCTCCCACTTAAAGGGAAACATCATATGGGTGATCCGTCCGGCGTCCGGCAAACGACTATCGCCAATCAAACGGTTGTTCCATGTATTGACCACTTCAATGCGAAGCGAGTTTTGTCCCTCTTTTACTGCTTTCGAAATATCTACGCGGTAAGGGGCGGTCCATACGATACCACAGGAAATATCATTTACAAAAACTTCGGCAAGATTATAAACAGTGCCGAGGTTCAGCCAGACAGTTTCGTCATTTCCTTTTAATCCATAATTAAATGTGTTCGTATACAGCGCCGGTCCCGAATAATAACGGATAGCGCTATCGCTGCTCTGGCTCCAATCGGTAAGGTGCTCAAAGCGTATTGGTTGCACCGGTCCGCCAAGCGCAGTATCGAACTTTATCCACCACGGGTTATGAACGGCCTGCACGGCGTTTGTCTGCATGCGGTTTTCACCCTCGTCACTCCTTGTTTGTTTTGTTGCCGCCTCCAGTACTATGAACAGCGACGCATTTTTATCAAGAAATACCGGAAGTTCAGTTCGTCCGTCCTTCATCAACCATTTCTTTGCAGAACGGATCTCACCTGAAACCGGATCCCATATCTCAGGGATCTTTCCATTCACGCGCAACGACAGGTTTACGACCTGCGATGAATCTTTTTGATTGGCAACAAAATAAATATCCCTTCCATCGCCCGAACGGTGCGTCCATGCAATATTCTCCGCTCTTTCGCCATTGGCATTTGCTGCAATAAGATCGGGTTGAATTCCCAGTAAAGAGAATGACTCCTTGTTGTATGGACCAACGATGATCCTTCCTTTGCCGACTCTGAGCATGTTGTCCTCGATCTTTTTCCGCCGTGCAAAAATGGAACGGCTGATTTGCTGTACGGATTTATCGTGGGCAACGGAATTCGATAAACCTGTGGAACGATGGAAGGTATCATTCAACAGCACACAGCCTCCGGCTTCCACGAACTGCTTAACTCGCAATGCCGATGCTGCCGATATCACACCGGCATTTGGTGACATTTTGGTTGCACCAGGAATGACGAGCAAACGATACCTGGCCCCGCCCGGCAATTCAATATTTCCGTTTTTGAACTTCGATAAATTCACGAGTGCGTCTGCGTTGTACGAATCATAGGCATAACCATGCAAAGGATCGATCCAATCGGAAAGGTCCGTCATGTTTGCAGAAGAAGTAACGCCCGCCGGTAATTGATGTAATGGAAGCCCTTCGTTCTTCAACCGCCGCGCTTCTTTTTCCAGCCTGTCCTTTCCGAATATGCCGGGCATCACAGGTATCAGCCTGTCAGGAAGAATAGCGCGCCTGGGGAACTCATCACCGGTAAATACAGCAATATCGGTTACCGGCGTTCCATACTGCAATAATGCCTGGCAACGTTTCACATAATCAATCCATCCTCTTGCTTGTTTCCACCATGTCTGGTCCCGCTGAAAATACAATCCGATCTGGTCAAGGGTCATTCCCGGGATCCTGTCGAGCCACGGATTGTGCATGAACACATGATGGACCAGACGGTTGATGCCGAGTGCAAAATTTCTGTCAGCCAGTGTTTTAAGCATGCCCGGATGTTCATCCCATGCCATTCTTAATTCAGTAAAGCCCTCTGCCTGCACAATACGCTTCCCATAAACATGCGCGCCGGAAATGGCATCGAGCATATCATTGGGCTTGTCATGCGTTGGACTCCGCAGCCAAAACTCGCCCATCGGCACATCCACCGTTTTATAATGAAGCATGCCATCGCTTACCATGGTTGGGGCAACACTTTCAACGGTCATCTCCAATCCTCTCTGGTGCGCCATCCGGGACAGCGTTGCATAAAAAATATCATTGACCAATTCAGCTATCGTTTGTCGAACATCGTGCAGGATCCTTTCCGAAACCGCGGCCGACTGCACCGGTATGCCCGCCATCACCGGCAAATAAGTGTAGACATCGAATCCCCTTCTCTTTTTGAATTCGCTTCTGAATGATTTCGACCAGTTCTGGCTTCCGCATTCCCAACTGTCCACATGGAAAAACTGAAGTACCTGTTTGATGGTCGGCGGATCAACATGATCATAGAATGCTCCAAACCATTTATTGAACTGCAGCGTTACTGCAGCCGGATTAAATTTATCACACTCGAGACCCTTGCCTCCCCCGCCGGTCTCATTGCGATGCCCGGTGGACGTATGACCGATGCGAAGAATGGTCCATTCGCCTGCAGGAACTTTCCAAATCAATTTTCCTTTACTGTCGATCTTTCCCGTGAGGTCGATGATGGTGTTCAGCCGTACGCATGCATCATCAGGAACCTCGTGTGTGCTTGTGTAAGGGCTGATGCGCCACACTTCTCCGTTCTTTCCTTCGTATTGATCGATCCGTGCTTCGCTCAATAATTCCAACCCCGAAAGTTTCAATGACTGCCTCCATTTGGCGG
>DATMHB010000783.1:0-2106 GCA_035555175.1 Flavisolibacter sp.
ATACGCCCGGAAAATAAGGGCATAGGCATCCAGCAAAAACAATCTTTTGTCCATCCGGCGAAGTTAATTAATTCGCCTTGCAGCAGTGCTTTATTAAAAACAAAACCCTGCCGGTGCAGGGTTAAGAGATCGTTCATTTTAATGGGTTAGTGCACGATCATTACAGTCAGTTCTGAAAAGTTGCAGTTGCATTTACTTTTTCACCATTCTTGTTCAGATAATGTTCCGGATCCACTACAGGTACTGTGCCTTTAACAGAAGCTGTACCTTTTATGACAGCTGCCGGCGGCGGAGTCGGAATATTTGATGTGTCTTTGTGAATAAAATTCAGGTAGAGAGCGAAGAACAAAAGATTGAACGCAAAGAAATTGAGTACTCTAGTGATTCGTTTTTTCATAATGGTGGATTTGGATCGTCTGGGCAGCAAAATACTAAGGGTTTTCCATAATTGCAATCTTATTGTTGAGTTTTTAGATGAAATAGAAGTTTTCCCGGATGAAGAATGGGTTTTCTACGAGAGGTGGAAGCGGAATCGCGTGTTTTTACTTGCGTTAGGGGTCTATGGTTTAATCGTTTATTGGATGTTTTTCTTTCGATAGCAGTTTTTCCGCCTTTTCTTTTTTTTATCAAAAAAAAAGAAACAAAAAAAGCCGGCGCCCGGCCAAATGCTCCACTGTTGGTGAAAAACACCAACAGCGGCGCAGGAAGTAGCCACAAACCAATAATCTTTGTCGTTCAACCTGCCAAATTCTTTTACAGGAACAGACGAACAACCAGACTATTGCCTTCACTCCCCTTTAGGGGCGGGGGTATCCCGGTTCTATCATTTCATCCCCTCTAGCTTCTTTTGCATACCATACATTTCGTCGCGGAGGCGGGCGGCTTCCATGAAGTCCATGTCGCGGGCGGCTTTTTCCATTTCCTTTTTAGTTTTCTGGATGGCCTTTTCGAGTTGGGGGATGGTAGTATATTCTGCTTCTTGTTCGGCTGCACGGGTTATGATCTCTTCAGTGGCATATGGAGATTCAGGATCATAGCCCTTGATATCCAGTACTGAGGTTTGAGCCATTACCTGTTCCTTGGATTTGCTGACTGTTCTCGGTGTAATGTTATGCTCCAGGTTGTATGCGATCTGCTTTTCACGCCTGCGGTTGGTTTCATCAATAGTGCGCTGCATGCTTTCTGTGATTTTATCGGCATAAAAGATCACCAGGCCTTCAGCATTTCGGGCGGCCCGTCCAGCGGTCTGTGTCAGTGAACGCTCATTTCGCAAAAAGCCTTCTTTATCCGCATCCAGTATAGCTACCAAAGAAACCTCAGGCAGATCCAAACCTTCCCTCAACAGGTTTACACCTACTAATACATCAATAGTTCCGAGGCGAAGATCCCGCAAGATCTCGATCCTTTCCAAGGTATCTACTTCACTGTGGATGTATTTTGATTTGATGTCGATTTTTTTCAGGTATTTATCCATTTCCTCTGCCATGCGCTTGGTGAGTGTAGTCACCAATACACGATCACCTTTCTTCACGCGCTTGTCAATTTCATCCAGCAGGTCATCGATCTGGTTTACGCTGGGGCGCACATCGATAGGCGGCTCCAGCAAACCAGTTGGTCGTACTACCTGCTCTACTACTACGCCACCGGACATTTCCAATTCATAATCGCCGGGCGTGGCACTTACATAAATGATCTGGTTCAGCAGGTTGGAAAATTCATGGAAGTTCAATGGCCTGTTGTCCAGGGCAGATGGCAGGCGGAAACCATAATCCACCAGGGTCAGCTTCCTGCTGCGGTCACCGCCATACATACCGCTCACCTGCGGAATGGTCTGGTGGCTTTCATCAATCACGCACATAAAGTCCTTGGGAAAATAATCCAGGAGACAGAAAGGGCGGGTACCCGGTTTGCGCCGGTCAAAGAAGCGGGAGTAGTTTTCGATACCATTACAAAACCCAAGCTCGCGGATCATTTCCAGGTCGTATTCCACTCTTTCCTTTATTCGCTGGGCTTCGAAGAACTTGCCTACACCTTTGAAATATTCTACCTGGGCGTTCATTTCATCCTGTATCTCGTACATCACATCGTTGATGATGTCTTTGGGTG
>DATMHB010000784.1:0-10587 GCA_035555175.1 Flavisolibacter sp.
ATTCTTCGAGTGCCGCATTGCAGGAAATATTTTTTACGGGCGCAGGCACGGCAGGCATCAACGGGTTGGCCGTATTTTCTCTGAAGGGCTTATCGCTTAGCATAAAATCCCTGACCCGCTGAAAATTTTCCGGGGGCGTCAAAATATCGGTGTGCACCGTTTTACCAGATGCGATGCGCACACTGTCCGTGAAATGTTCGATCATTTGCTGCAGCGTCATCTTCCCCCATTGAGGCGGGGTATCGGATGGGATCTGTTTCAGTAAAGGAATAAACCGGCGCTTGAGGAAATCGATCTTAGCTGCATTCATAACCAATCTTTGAATGCAAGTTTACCAACTATTGTGCAGATACCGATTGCTGTGCTGCCATTTCTGCCTCGATAGCGGCGCTGAGGCTTTCGAAGATCTCCTCAACGGAACCTACGCCCTTGATCACTTCAAATTTCTCCTGGTGCTTATAATATTCGGCAACCGGTTCAGTTTCTTTTTTATAAACTGAGAAGCGTTTCCTGATCACCCCTTCGTCCGTATCATCGCTTCGGCCCGAAGTTTCGCCTCTTTTCAGCAGGCGTTTGGCGAGTTCATCTTCATTCACATCGAGGGCGAGCACTTTAGAGATGCCTGTTTTTTTAAAGGACAACAATTTGTCGAGGGCTTCGGCCTGGGCAACTGTGCGCGGGAAACCATCAAACAAAAATCCTTTGGCATGCGGATGCTTTTCAAGGCAAGTGTCGATCATGGCGATCACGACCGCATCGGGAACCAGCTGGCCCTTATCCATCATATTCTTTGCTTCCATTCCAAGGGCGGTCCTTGCCGCAATCTCCTGGCGCAAAAGATTACCGGTTGATAAATGGATCAAACCAAACTTTTCCACGATTTTTTCGGATTGCGTACCCTTTCCGCTCCCCGGAGGGCCAAACAGGATCAAATTGAACATAAGTACTTACTAACCTTAAGTGACAAATATAGCCGAAAAATTCAAAGGTCCAAGCTTGCAGAGGTCACATTGATGTCATCTTGCCATGCCCTCAAATCGGGTCTGATAAGGCGACAAGTGAGCTGCATTCCGCTACATATTGTTAAAATCCGTATGGGTCGGTTAAAATCCGGACGATTAACCTCTTTCTCAAAATCCATACAGCAGCTGAAATCGTAACTTTAATCATGAAGCATTCAATTCTGCTCGTTGCGATGGCCCTGTGTCTGCAATGCTGCACCTATTCTCAAACTTATAAAAAAACGGATATGGATTCGAGCAATAAAAACAACCCTGTATACTCCAATACGGATACGTCGAAGGTGAACCTCAGTGAGGACGAATGGAAGAAGATCCTTCCGGGAGATGTGTATAGTGTGGCCCGTCAAAAAGGTACCGAGCGTCCGTGGAGCAGTCCACTTGAGAACATAAAGGACAGGGGTACCTACTATTGTGCGGTTTGTGGCAATGCTTTGTTTGTAAGCGATACCAAATTTGAAAGCGGCTGCGGATGGCCAAGCTTTTACCAGCCCATCAGCAAGAGCAGTATCATTTATGCACCCGACAATACATACGGAATGAGCCGGACCGAAGTGATGTGTGGCCGGTGCAAGTCGCACCTGGGTCACGTGTTCGAAGACGGACCTCCGCCTACGGGCCTTCGCTATTGCATCAACGGAGTAGTGCTTGATTTTAAAAAGGCGCAGGAGGCGGAAAAGCAATACAAGCAGAAAAAAGAGGACAAACAATAGATCATTTCTCCCTTAAATAAAACGCCCGCCGCCGGGCGTTTTTGCATTTTTGGAATTGGCCAATTCTTTTATATTTACCAACCTAACAAAATTTTCTATGAAATTGAATGAAGTTCGCTTTCTTGGATTGATCATCGGTTTCGTTTGCAGTCTGCAGGGTTTTGCCCAGTTCAAGATGACTGCGCCACTGCCGGTTGATCCAAATGTAAAAATGGGCAAGCTGCCCAATGGTTTGACCTATTATATCAGAAAAAATACAATGCCTGAAAAAAAGGTTGAACTGCGGCTGGCCGTGAATGCAGGCGCGGTGCTCGAGGACAATGACCAGCGCGGGTTGGCCCACTTTATGGAGCATATGAACTTCAATGGTTCGAAGCATTTCCCGAAGAATGAGCTGGTGGATTATTTGCAGAAAATCGGCGTTCAATTCGGCGCTGACCTGAATGCCTACACGGGCTTTGATGAAACAGTTTATATTCTTCCTATTCCTTCTGAAGATCCAAAGATCGTGGACCAGGGCTTTACAGTGTTGGAAGACTGGGCCGGCAATAACCTCCTGGACAAATCGGAAATTGAAAAGGAACGCGGAGTTGTACTTGAAGAATCGCGCCTGAGCAAAGGCGCCCAGGAAAGAATGCTGCGGCAATACTTTCCTAAACTGTTTAATGGTTCAAAATATGCAGAGCGGCTACCGATCGGCAAAGATTCCATCCTGAAGAATTTCAGACCGGAAACCCTCACCAGGTTTTATAAACAATGGTACCGTCCCAACCTTATGGCCGTTGTTGTAGTAGGCGATATCGATCCTGCAGAAGCAGAGAGGAAGATCAAAGAGCACTTCGGTCATTTCACCAATCCGCCTGCAGCCAAGCCGCGTCCTTCGGTCATTCCGATCCAGGCGCGCACAAAGCCTGAAGCAATGGTGCTCACTGATGAAGAAGCAACGAACACGATCCTCGAAGTGTTCAATTTTATCAAGCCTGCAAAAAAAGTAAAGACCTGGGGCGACTTCAGGGAAGCTACCGTGCAGCAATTGATCAATACGCTGATCAATAACCGTCTGCAGGAGCTAACGCAAAAAGAAAATCCTCCTTTTGTTTACGGCTATACGGGAACGGACCAGTTCATTCGCGGTTATGACGCATTTGTTTCTTTTGCTGTTCTTGGTAATGCATCTGCCAATGAAGCGGTCAATGCCCTGGTTGCCGAAACCGAAAGAGCAAGGAAATTTGGCTTTCTGGCAACTGAACTGGAAAGGGCGAAAGCCAATATGCTGAATCAGTCGGAGCAGGCATTCAAGGAAAAAGACAAATCACTTTCAGGCAATATGGTGATGGCCTACGTGAATCATTTTTTGGAAGGCCAGCCGATCCCGGGTCCTGAGAACCGTTACAAATTTGTGCAGCAGGTGCTGCCCGGCATTACATTGAAAGAGATCAACGATGCCGTAAAAAAGATGACGCCTTCAACCAATGCATTTGCGCTGATGACCGCGCCGGCAAGCATGAAGGGGAAGCTGCCTTCGAACGCCGACCTGCTGAAAGAACTGGTTGCAGCAACAAAGCAGCCGCTAAAACCGTACGAGGAAAAAGCGGTCGCGCAAAACCTGATGGAGGGCGGGCCAGCCGCCGGAAAGATCACTTCTGAAACAAGGAACGTAAAGCTCGGCACGACCAATTTAACCTTAAGCAATGGCGTGACCGTTACAGTAAAGCCAACAACATTCAAAAATGACGAGATCCAGATGGATGCCTGGCGCCAGGGCGGATGGCAACGTTATCCACTGCAGGACAAGGATAATGCGAAGCATGCAGCAGAACTTGTAAACCAGATGGGCATAAAAGATATGTCACCCACCGACCTTGAGAAATTTCTTTCAGGTAAAACGGTGGAAACCTTCCCTTACATTAACGATCATGAAGAAGGCATTCAGGGCAGCAGCAGCGTAAAGGATTTCGAAACTTTCCTGCAACTGGTGAACTTATATTTTACACAACCCAGGAAGGATCCGGCATTGTTCAATTCATTCGTAAGCAAGGCTAAAAGCCAGCTGCAATTCCTGAAAGGAAATCCGCAGGCCTTTTACCAGGATACGCTTTCGAAGATCCTGTACAATGGAAATCCATGGGTGACCGCCATCCCTACCGTTGAAGAATATGCGAACCTCGATCTCGATAAAGTTTTGGGAATATATAAGCAGATCTTTGGCAATGCCGACGGCATGCATTTTACATTTGTCGGCAACCTCGATATGGATAAAGTGAAACCATTGCTGGAAAAATACCTCGGTTCACTTCCTGCTCAACCAATGGAGCATCAATCGAAGGATAATGGTGTGCGTCCGGTAAAAGGGATCGTCAATGCGAACATCAAGAAAGGAAAAGAAGCGCAAAGCCTGATCACCGTCATGTGGACGGGTGAAACAGAATATAACCGGCAGGACAATCTTGCGCTTCGTGCGTTGCTCGATGTGCTGAACATTAAAGTGGTGGAGAAGCTGAGGGAAGAAATGGGAGGCATGTACAGCGGAGGATTGGGTGGTGGCGTACAGAAGCGTCCTTACACGCATTATACCATTCAGGCGAGGGTGCCATGCGGGCCTGAGAACGTGGACAAGCTGACCACGGCATTGTTCGATATCATTAAAAATGCGCAGGAAGGTAAGATCGAGCAAAAGGATCTGGACAAGGTGAAGGAAACATTAAAGCAGCATTACCGCACGCACTTGCAGGATAATGAGACTTGGCTTAGCACTTTGTCGCAGTCTTTCATTGACCAGGACGATCCGGAAGTGTTTTTGGATTATGAAAGGAGGGTGGATGCATTGACGACGGTTGATCTGCAAAAGGCGGCGCAAAAGTTCCTGAACATGAATAATTATGTGAGGGCGGTGCTGTATCCCGAAAATGCGAATGTGCAGGGCGGCGTGCAGAAAACTTTTTAATTGATTGATGAAAATTGTAAGGCCGCCGGTGGCGGCCTTTTTTTGTTTGAGCGTTTCAATTGCTTTTGGCCGACCGAACCGACCTACGTTGACCCAACCTATAAGGTCTTAGACCTTATAGGTTGGGTTTCAACTTTTGGACCAGGCAGTGAACATCGTCTAGATGTTCTTTTTTGATAAGCGACGTTATGGTTTTCAAGATTTGCAGAAGTCGCTATCAGTCAGAGGGTGACTAAACGGCTGGTGATCATTGAACCTTTAAGTAATGGTTGGTTCTACTCTATCTGAAAGAAAAATCTTTGTCTAAAGGGAGTTCTTCACCAGATTTTTGAGGGGCGTTTTGAAAGGAGGATTTCACGCGAACCTATAAGGTTTTAAAAACCTCATAGGTCTTTATTCGCCTTGTTCATTGTACCCTTTCGTGATCACCAAAATTCAAGACGCGTCGTCTGCTGAAACTTTTGTGGTGATGGCTTAGATTTGTAACGGTGCAATAAATGGCTGGCGTTTAAGAATAAAAAAACAAGTCTGCCCGATCAAATCATTTCTTGCATGCATATTGCCATCTTAGCTCAGCTGGCTAGAGCGGTTGATTCGTAATCAACAGGTCGAGGGTTCGATTCCCTTAGATGGCTCAGACATTAAGTTTTTCCTTGAAGATAAGCCCCGCAACCACGGTTGGCTTGAATTTAAGATCACATCAAAGAATTCGCACACAGGTAAACTGATTAACTATCTAAACAGAATTGATGCGTGCGGCGCTTTTCATTGAAGTGATGACTACTTTTTCACCAGGTAAAGTACCAGCCAAATGAGCCCAATGCTGAATAAAATACTCAGTACAATAATGAGGATGGAAATAAAAGGGTTTGTTTGTTTGGCGCACATGAGGGCAGCCAAAATAATACATTTTATTGGGCCCTTTCAATAAGTGGAAAGCCTTAGTGCTCTAACTGAACGCGGGAATGATTTTTGCTTACAAACCCTTACGAACGAAACACCATGAACGTCATTGAACTCCGGGGCGAACTCAGTGTGAAGCTGGTGGAATTACAACAGGCTATCGACATTGGCATGCCCTACCCCAATTTAAAAGCCATCAATTTGGAAATTAAGCGGCTTCAATACGAACTTATGGTTGCTGAACAGACACAGCTGGAAGAACGCGATAAAGCATTCGACAGGCATTTTGTTTAATGAATAAGCCAAGAGGCTGGCTTTGCTTTGCAGGATCAATTCGCCTTGCCATCGCGTTGCGGACGCAATAGGCTAACCAAATTACTTCCCTGCTTATGATCGTTTCGAAGAATTGTAGATAAAGGTATTGCGCTTGTTGCATTATAACGTAACGCTGACCGAATTGATGAAATCGACCGATTGGCTTTCTAAATTTCTTATCCATTCGTTAACCGCGGCAACCAATTTCCATTTGAACCGGTTATCATTTCAAATCCTGTAAATCGCAATACGTGCACAGTGATAAAGAACTTATTTCCTGGCGCAAGGACAAAGGAAAGTTGAAGGAGAATTTTTGGTCTGATCCGCTTAGGCTGCGGGCAACTCTTTCCTTGGGCAATAAAAATAATTGCATCGTCAACCAAGAGCCTTGAATCCCAACTGCCACTTTTTACATTTTGTACAACCTGAATTGCTGTGAAGCGAATTACGTATTGCCTTCTCGTACGGCACCGGGGCCGTTGCCCCGCCAAATCTGTGAATTAAATTAAAAACATCAGGGAGCATTGACTTTGAATCAACATCCTTTGTATTTTGTTGCTCTTTCGAGCTAACACATGAAAAACTTTAAAGAAAAGCTCGCCGTGGAAAACGGCAATTATGAACTCGAGTTCATCAGGATCAGGGCGCCAAGAGGCTGGAAATTTTTTATAAGCCTGTCGAGGGGTGGAGAACTGCTAGTGTCTTTCGATATGGTGGAGGATGGACATACCTGGAAAATTGTACCGCCTGTTCCGCAATGGGTACTCGAAAAAGAAACGGCATTGTCCGAGATTATCAAAAATCATTTGTGAGCGCTTCAAATGCCAAGCACTTTCGCACCATACTTATCAACGGCTTTTTGTACATCCACATCCGAACAGGTGCAAATGACGATCTTTTGTTCGAGCTTGATCTGAAGAAAAGCTGAATTAATGGACTGCGCGAATTCCCACAGGTCTGCAGTCGAGGAGAAGAGCAGGGTTACTTTTTTCATAGTCTGGATTAGCCGTAAATATATAATCCGGATTCAATATTTGCAAGCCCGAGACAAATTTTGGATCTTAAATGTTGAATTTTTGAATAAAGCTGGCATGACAAGCTCTCCCAACGGAGGCGCTGTTTCTTTAGCTCAAACTGAATTGTGCTCAGTGGAATTCCTTCAGCACAAGAGTGCTACGCAACCGACCAGGATAGTAACATTGAAGTTGACACAGAAACAGCAACACAGGCCGCCGGCGCTAAAAGCTAAGCGGACAAGAGAGAGCGAAGAAGGGCGGGATGATCGTAACGGTCGTGCTTTGCCTCGTGGGCGGGATGAATCTTCACTTTTGAATTCTTCGTACTTCGTGCCATTAAACGCCTTTGGCGTAGGAAATATCAAACCCATCCACCTGGATACCCTCCCACTCATAGACCATCTCCTTCATGCGGCAGATCAACTCATCAATTGTTTTTTCGGTATCCTCGATAAGGCTGTCATTGATGTTAACTAGTCCCCTGACCGCCTGGTCGGTCTTCTCCACAAGCAGTGGAAATACGTTAAAGCCTTTGATCATAGCTCTTAAAGTTAATCAATTTAAATCGTTATCTCCGCGGTGGCCGGAATAATTCAATGCCTCAATGAGTTTGGCAACTTATCAGTAAGTTTATTCCTAAAACCTGCTTAATGAAAATACTGACCACGGTATGTGTATTGACCTTTTTTTCTTTTTCTCTTTGTGCACAAAATATTTCCCTTGACCAGCTGAAAGCGCTGAAGCCGCGCAACATCGGTCCCGCCGGCATGAGCGGGCGCATTACAGCCATTGACGTAGTGAACAATAATCAGAATACGTGGTGGGTGGGCTCTGCCTCCGGTGGGGTCTGGAAAACAACTAACAGCGGCGCCAACTGGACACCCGTATTTGACGATCAGGCTACGCTGAATATTGGTTCCATCGCCATTCAGCAAAGCAATCCAAGCATTGTTTGGGTAGGTACCGGCGAAGGCAACCCTCGCAACTCGCTGAATATTGGTGAAGGAATTTACAAGACCCTGGATGGCGGCAAGACGTGGAAACGCATGGGTCTTGAAAAAACGCGTAACCTGCACCGCATCATCATCGATCCCACAAATCCAAATGTGGTGTATGCAGCGGCCATTGGAAATCCTTATGCCGAACATCCTGAGCGTGGCGTTTATAAAACAATGGACGGAGGCGAAACATGGAGCCGTGTACTCTATACCAACGATACGAGTGGTTGTGCAGACCTGGCCATGGATCCTTCCAACCCCAACAAACTGATAGCGAACATGTGGCAGCACAGGCGCACCCCATGGAGCTTCAAGAGTGGCGGCCCTGGCAGCGGACTATATCTGACTGTAGATGGGGGACGTAACTGGAAGAAGCTGGGCACAGCAGAAGGGCTGCCCGCCGGAAATTTCGGGCGGATCGGGATATCGTTTTCTCAAAGCATGCCCTCGCGCGTTTATGCGATGGTAGAGGCTACCAAGAATGGATTGTACCGCAGCGATGACGGAGGATTCACATGGGAATTGATCAACAGCGATCCGCAATGGGTGACCAACCGTCCTTTTTATTTCCAGGACATTGCAGTGGATACAAAAAACGAAAACCGGTTGTATAGTATCCACGATGTCATAGACATCAGTGAAGATGGTGGTAAAACCTTTCGAACCTTGCTGCCTTACGGCGGTATACACCCCGATCATCACGCGTGGTGGATCTCACCTACCGATCCGAATTTTATCCTCGATGGAAATGACGGGGGAATGGGCATCACAAGAGATCGGGGCAGGAACTGGAACTTTAATGAGAACCTCCCTGTAGGACAATTCTATCACATCAATGTAGATAATGAAACCCCTTACAATGTAATGGGTGGCCTGCAGGACAATGGAAGCTGGCATGGACCGGCTTACACCTGGACCAATGGCGGATTGAGAAATTATTATTGGGACAACATTGGAGGCGGCGATGGATTCGATGCCATGCCTGATCCTGATAATGCCGACTGGGTCTATTCAATGAGTCAGGGCGGAAGCCTGCAGCGCTATAACTATAAAACAGGTGAGCGCTGGTTCATTAAGCCACCCGATATCGACACCACGAAGAAGCTGCGCTTTAACTGGAACTCTGCGATCGCGCAGGATCCTTTTGATCACAATACCATTTATTATGGAAGCCAGTTTGTGCATATGAGCCCGAACAAGGGAGCCAGCTGGCAGATCATTTCGCCGGACCTTACCACCAATGACCCATCAAAAATAGATCAGTCCGAAAATGGAGGACTGACCCTTGACATTACGGGTGCGGAGAACTACTGTACCATAATTGCCATCGAGCCTTCGGCGAAGGAGAAGGGCGTGATCTGGGCCGGAACGGATGACGGCAATATTCAGCTCACAAGGGATGGAGGAAAAACGTGGACCAATTTTCGCGGAAAAATTCCGGGCATGCCTGTCGGTGCATGGATCCCACAGATCCGTGCTTCCCGGTACGCTGGAGGAGAAGCTTTTGTAGTATTGAATGATTACCGGCGCGGGGATTTCAAACCCTATATTTTCCGGACAACAGACTACGGCAAAACATGGACGAATATTTTAAGCAACAAGAACATCGATGGTTATGCGCTTTGCATGATACAGGATCCTGTTCAGCCCAACCTTATTTTTGTAGGATCGGAGCACGGAGTATGGGTAAGTTTTGATAATGCGACATCCTTTCAGCACTGGAAGACCGATGATTTTCCTGCTGTGTCAACATTTGATATGGCGATCCAGGAAAGAGAGGCCGACCTCGTGATCGCTACATTCGGCCGTGCCGTTTGGATCGTTGACGACATCCGGCCGTTGAGAAAACTCGCCGCATCCAACGGAAGAAACCTGACAAAAAAGCTCACCGTATTCGATGCTCCTGTTGCATTCCAATCGAGTTACAGGGCGGCGCCGGGATATGAATGGAGCACGTATGGTTTATGGGACGCGGAGAACAGGAGGAGGGGCGCCGAGGTTTCGTATTTTATTGTTCCTATCAAGGACACTTCATCAAAGAAGATGGATTCTTTGCAGGTGCGCATTTACAATGAAAAAAATGAGGTGATGCGCAATCTCAAATGGAAAGCCGATAGCGGTTTGAACAGGCAGTGGTGGGGCATGGAAGAGAGGGGCTTCCGGCAGCCTGGCTCGGCACGCGGCGGAGGTGGTGGAAGATTTGCGGCAGCAGGCGGTGTCCCCGAGCCCGGAGGCCTTCAGGTATTTCCGGGAACTTATAAGGTTGTGCTCACCTATGGCCGTGAGTCCGATTCAACGTTTGTTGTTGTAAAGGATGATCCCAGGCTCAACAAAACGGATGAGGTAAAAACGGCCCAGCGGAAAATGCTCGATCGTTTGCGAAAAAGTTCTGATAAACTCGTGACCGCGATGGACAGGCTGGGAGAATCGGAAGAAGTATTGGGCAAGGTGACCGCAGAACTACTGGGGCTGCAGGGCAAGGAAGTAGATTCGCTGCGCAAAGTGACAACAGCGATGCGGGATTCCATCAAATTGATCAGGGAATTTATCAGCGGCAGAACCTCTGACAGGCAGGGTTTGTCAAGACCTCCCCAGATAACGGTACTAAGCACAATGCAGACGGCACAGCAATACATTACCGCAAATAGCGTCGCGCCGGGGCAGCAGGAAGAACAACTC
>DATMHB010000785.1:0-3543 GCA_035555175.1 Flavisolibacter sp.
GGCTCTGATCCGAAGTTGCCGGGGTTGCCCGATGGATTTAAGATCGACAGGAAGGGAAATGTATATGCAACAGGACCCGGTGGCATTTATTTTTTTAATAGTCAGGGCACGCTGCTCGGCAAATTGGAACTGCCGGAAGCAACGTCTAACGTGGCTTTGTCGCCCGATGAAAAAACGCTCTACATCACCAACAACATGCAGGTGCTGAGACTGAAAATGAAAAACTAATTCCCAACGAATGGATACGAAAATTTACAGGACCAAAGCAGGCGTTGTGATCGAACATGATGGAAATTTCTTCCTCGCAAAGAATGAAGACTGGGATGATTTTATCAATGACGACCGGCTTTTGAAAAAATCCCAAGACCTCGTGAAGACCTTGGCCAGGGGCGGAAGTGAATTGATCAATGAAATGCTGCCTCCCATAGGAAGCAGGCAGGAACTATGGGCCTGCGGCGTTACTTACTTAAGAAGTAAGATCGGCAGGCAGGAAGAAAGCAAGGATTCAGGTGGCGGCGATTTTTATGCCCGCGTATACGAAGCAGAAAGGCCCGAAGTATTTTTTAAATCAACACCTCATCGCGTAGTGGGCAACAGGCAAAAAGTGAGGATACGCAAAGACAGTACCTGGGACGTTCCTGAGCCGGAACTGACTTTAGTGGTCGCTTCTTCGGGCAAAATTGTAGGATATACGATCGGCAATGATATGAGCAGCAGGAGCATCGAAGGCGAAAACCCTTTGTACCTGCCGCAGGCAAAAACTTACGATGCCTGTGCTGCGCTTGGTCCCTGTGTACTGGTAACAGACCAACCTTTGAACGGCGGGACGAATATCAGGCTTGAGATTGCAAGGAATCGGCAAACGGTGTTTGACGGAAGCATTGCCATCAGCCAGATTAAAAGAAAAATGGAAGAGCTGGTCTCCTATGTTTTTCGCGAGTGTTCCTTTCCGCACGGGTGTTTGATCATGACGGGAACGGGCATTGTTCCGGAACATGATTTCACACTGAAGAGCGGGGACGAGATCAGGATCTCAATCGATGGCATCGGCACCTTGCTCAACGAAGTTGCCTGATCATGGCTTGCGCCCGGGTGAACTGGATGCCCTGCGAAAACATGAGCCATTCACAGAACGATGGCTAAAGCAGATGACCAAATTTCTTCAAAATAGCCCTGTATGAAAAGATGTTGTTTTCTCTTTCTGTACTGTCTTCCCCTTTGCCTGTTCTCCCAAACAGCGAGGATAAAAATTGACCTCGATAGAACCATCGGCGAGATAGACCCGAAGATCTATGGCGTATTCATGGAGCCGATCCATTTTAATGGCCGCAGGATGGGTCTGCCTGATTCAGTTGAATTCAACACCGTTTATGGAAATCTTTACGACCCCTCGTCTCCGCTCGCCGACAAAAATGGTTTCCGAAAAGACTACATCGATGCGATGAAAGAGCTCAAGGTTACCAATATGCGATGGCCGGGTGGTAATTTTTTAATGGGCTATAACTGGCAGGATGGTATCGGGCCAAAAGAACAACGACCCGTGCGCATCAACCTTGCATGGGGTGGAGTGGATAATAACCACGTGGGCACCGATGAATGGATGCAACTGAACCAGTCTATCGGCAGTGAGAATATTGTCTGCGTCAACCTCGGCCTCGCCAACATCATGGACGCGGTGTATTGGGTGGAGTATTGCAACTACAAAGGAGGAACCTATTATTCTGATCTGCGTGCAAAGAATGGCCATAAGCAACCCTACAATGTTAGGATCTGGGACCTTGGCAACGAAGTGGACGGCATGCCCTGGGAACTAGGACATAAGAATGCGGAAGATTATATCGAAATCGCGCGCGAGGCGGCGAAAGCGATGAGGGCTGTTGACAATTCCATCAAGCTTGTTGCCTGCGGCTCGTCGTGGTACAGCCCCGGCAACTGGGACGACTGGAACCGCAAAGTGATCACGGGTCTTGGCGACCGCATTGACTATCTTTCTATCCACAGCTATTGGGAGAATTCACCCGACTACTACGGCCTCATGGGCGCCAGTGCCATGACCTTTGAAGAAAGGATCAGGCTCACGGCCAACGAGATCGAAAACATTTCTGCCATCAAGGGCTACAAAAATCCAATCGGCATCTCGGTAGATGAGTGGGGCTCCTTCGGAAGAAGTTTTCTCAATGTTCTTCCCATCGCGCAATCATTAAATTCATTTATCCGCCATGCCGACGTGGTGAAGATGGGCAATTTCACGATGATGACCTCATTGTTGTCAAGCGATCCTCAAAAAGGAACTTTCAAATCGCCCTTGTTCTATACGTTCAAATCTTTCTCCACCAATTGCCGTGGCACGGCGATCGATAGCTATGTAGCCTGCGATACGTTCAACGCCGGGAAATACAAGGGCATTCCTTTTCTGGATGTGAGCACAGTGTACTCTAAAGACAACGGTACCGTCGTGATCAATGTGGTGAACCGGCATAAGGACAAAGCCCTGTCAACGGAGATCATCAGCCAGTCAGGCAATTTTTCGGGAAAGCCTTCTGTCACCGAGATCAATGCCATCGACCTGAATGAGCCATTTAGTATTAGCAAGCAGCAACAATACATTCCAACGGCGAAAGAGGCGCCGGTGCAGGGCAACAAGATCGTCTATGCCTTTCCACCGCATTCCTTCACTCAGATTATTGTGCAAATAAATCGATGATGGGCTGAGATCGAAAATAGAGATCCATGCAATCAGAAAAAATATCGTTACTGTCAACTTTCTCGTGTAAGCAAACATTACGGAGCGGTGATTCTTCATCCTTCCTTTTTCCTTTGCTTTTAGAAAGATCCGATTAAAACTGTTTCATCAAAACTTTATCAAATGAGAGTACAATGTTCAGGTATTTTTTTGTTGGCCGCGCTGTGTATTTCATTTTGTCGCGTATATAGCCAGAATGCTCCGTTGGAAGATTTCAAACCTTCAACTCTCAATCAGCCGGGACAAGCGTATCCGCAGGTGAATTCGCAGGGCTATGCGAGGTTCCGGATCACCGCACCCTATGCCGACAGCGTCAGGGTAAGTCTTGGTCCTGGCGGCACCAGGGGAGGAACGGCTTTGATAAAAGTTTCCGATAGCGTTTGGATGGGTACCACCACAGGCCCCCTGGAGGAAGGATTTCATTACTACCGCGTCAATATTGACGGAGGCACCTTCAACGATCCTGGTACGCTGAACTTTTATGGATCTACGCGATGGGAGAGCGGCATCGAAGTTCCTGCTCATGACGAGGACTTCTATGCACTGAAGAATGTTCCTCATGGTCATGTGCAACAAATTCTTTTTCCTTCACCCAGCACCAACACTTCGCGTCGCGCATTTGTCTACACGCCGCCCGGCTACGAGAAGAACACGAAGACAAAATATCCTGTGCTTTATTTGCAACATGGCTGGGGCGAGGACGAAACCGCCTGGAGTAACCAGGGACACGCGAACCTGATCATGGATAACCTGGTTGCAGAAGGAAAGATCAAGCCCTTCATCATTGTGATGACCTATGG